>NZ_JARGEF010000008.1:0-80784 GCF_033794725.1 Streptomyces sp. ID05-39B
ACACGCGGATACGACCCGATACGCTTCTTCACCTGGAGAGTGCTTCTTCCCATGCAACCAACAGGACCCTCGACAAGTCCCATCGTTGCAGGTCAGGAGTACTCTCCGCTTATTTGATCAAGCCTCGGACGCCCCACCTCGTGAAAGCGCGAGGCTAATACTCCAGTCTGACTTCGCGATCTTGCTGCGGACCCGGCGGGGAAACGGGGTACGGCCACCGCGTGATCATCGGTTGGTGTGTGGACAAACGAAGATCGTGCGGTGGCCGCGGGCCATAGCGTAGACCCTGCTCGCTGGCGGATGATGTTCGACCAAGCCATGGCCCGGATCGCGGGACGGTTCGGCCGAGTTGAGCCACGAGCGACCGCCCGCGCCTACCTGCTCGGACTGCTGTCGAGGGCGGAGCGGAAGAACTGCTGGCAGCTGGCTGAACAGGCCGGCCTGGCCCGGCCGGGGCCGATGCATCGTCTGCTGCGCTACACCCGCTGGGACGCCGATGCCGTCCGCGACGACCTGCGCGCCTACACCGCCGACCACCTCGGCACCGACGGCGCGGTGCTCATCGTGGACGAGACCGGCTTTGTGAAGAAGGGCCGGGCCTCGGCGGGCGTGCAGCGGCAGTACACCGGTACCGCGGGACGCATCGAGAACTCTCAGGTCGGCGTGTTCCTCGCCTACGCCACCGACCGGGGACGGGCGTTGATCGACCGCCGTCTCTACCTGCCCGAGCACTCCTGGTGCTCCGATCCCGAGCGCCGCCGGGATACCCGACGACGTGCAGTTCACGACCAAGCCCCGCCTGGCCGCAGAGATGATCGCCGCCGCGCTGGACGCCGGCATCACCGCCTCCTGGGTGACCGGCGACGAAGCCTACGGCCAGGACCCTCGCCTGCGGCATGCCCTGGAGGCACGCGGCATTGGCTACGTGCTGGCCGTCGCCTGCTCCACCCGGGTGCGGATCAACCACGGCCGCACCCTTGTCCGCGCGGACACCGTCACTGACCGTCTGCCCGCCACGGCATGGCAACGGCACAGTGCTGGCAACGGTGCAAAGGGCCCGCGCCACTACGACTGGGCCTGGGTCCACATCGGCAGCGGCAGCACCCGCCACCTGCTGATCCGACGCAACCGCACCACCGGCGAACTCGCCTTCTACCTCTGCTGGTCACCCACCGCGGTGACGCTGTCCGAACTGGTCCGCGTCGCCGGCATTCGCTGGAGCATCGAGGAGTGCTTCCAGGCCGCCAAGAGCCACGTCGGCCTCGACCACTACCAGGTCAGGAACTGGACCTCCTGGCACCGGCACGTCACCCTCGCCATGCTCTCCCTGGCCTTCCTGGCCGCCATCGCCGCCGACGCGGCCCCCGACCGGCCCGCCGATCGACACCATCCGGACCGCAGCAGCGACCCGATCTCCTTGACCGTCCCGGAGATCCGCCACCTACTCGCCGTCGTGTTCCACCCACCGGCCATGACCGCAGCCAGACTGCTGCACTGGTCCGCCTGGCGCAGACAGCACCAGGCAACAGCCCGACGCAGCCACTACCGACGGCGCCTCGGCGAACCTGCTGGATAGGCCACGAAACCGCACTGGAGTACTAGGAGGACAGGGACTGTGCCGCAGTAGGCGCGACGCCATCCACGTGCCCCGCGGGGCACGCCGCTGAGGGGCCGAGCACCGCGGTCCGGTGACACGGGCCGGGGCGGTGGGGTACTGCCCACAACGGGCGGTGTTCAACGATGCGTTCACTGTCGGACAGCATCTGCGGTTGTTCCGGATGGCCTACCGGTCGCCGACGCTGGAGCGCGCCGGCGAGCTGATGGAGCTGCTTGCGCTGACCGGCTGCCGACTACGGCAGGTCGGCGGGCTCAGTGGTGGAACGCGACAGAAGCTGAACCTGCTGATCGCGTTGCCCTGGAGGTCGTTGCTGCCGTCCGGCGTACACCGGCTGCGGCGCACGCCATGTTCGACGGGCGTTGCGTCAGGAGGGGATGGTCGTTGTACGGGTGGACGACTGGCGAGGCGGAATCACAGGCGGCCTGGCGACCAGTTGGCGACGAGGAGTGAATCATGGCGAGCGTGGGTTCCTCGGGCGGGCGAAATCCCGTCGCCTCCGCGACCGACGCCGGAAGCGCCCTTTCGCTCGCTGCCGCAGCCAACGTTGCCGATCCACCTCCTGTTTTCCCCTCGCTTCGTCACTTGGCCGTCATTCCCGACGGCAACCGGCGTTGGGCGGAGGACAGGGGTCTGCCGAGCCTGGAGGGTCATCGACGCGGCTGTGAGCGGACGCTGGACCTACTCGACCGATGCCGTGCGGGCACCGGGATCGAAGTTCTCACGCTGTGGACGACGTCCGTCGAGAACCTCAGCCGGTCCCGCGCGGAGGTAGACCAAGGGCTTCCCGTAATCGCCGAGTTCGTGGGGTACGTCGCCTCTTTGGGACAGTGGCGTATCGGGTTTCTCGGCGATCTCGATCTCCTGCCGCTCCCCATGGCGGCAGATCTGCGTGACCATGCGCACCGCAGCAGTACCGTGCAGGGTCCGCTGGTGAACTTCGCCATCGCCTACAGCGGCCGGGACGAGATCGCTCGTGCCGTGCGCAGGCTTCTGGACAGCCGGACCGCGGAGGGGCACCTCCTTCCAGGACAGGAGCCGTTGCGCGCTGCGGAACTGGCTCGGCACCTCGACACCGCCGGTCTGCCCGATCCGGATCTGGTGATCCGCACCTCCGGGGAGACCCGGCTGTCGGGCTTCATGCCGTGGCAGACGCTGCACTCCGAGCTGTACTTCTCACCCGTCCTGTGGCCGGACTTCGATGCGTCCGCCCTGGAGGAAGCGTTGGAGGACTACCGGGGCCGTCAACAGCGCGGAGGACTGTGACGTGCCGGCCGCGGCGCGTGCCGCGCCAGGGTGTGACGATGATCGAGCGGGCGGGACGCGTGTGATGCGAACGGCTGGTCACCAGGCGCGTGCGCTGGACGGGGATACTTCGGTCACGGTCGAGTGCCGGCCGAGTCTGCGCATGAGGGAGGTGCGCAAGAGCTATCGCAGCGGCCCCGTCCTGCGAGGCGTGTCCCTGGACCTGTTCCCGGGGCAGCTGGTGGGTGTGGTGGGTGAGAACGGCGCCGGGAAAAGCACATTGCTGCGGATCCTCACCGGCGACCTGGCCGCGGACAGCGGACTGGCGGAGTGCCGGGGGAGGGTAGGCAGCTGCCCGCAGGACGCGGTGCTCCACGGAGCGTTCACCGTCGAGCAGCATCTGCGGTTCTTCCAGGCTGCCTACGGCCTGAAGAACCTCGACCGGGCCTTCGAACTGCTCGACCAGCTGAACTGCACCGGCTACCGGAACCAGCGCGTGGCGACGCTCAGCGGTGGGACCCGGCAGAAGCTCAACCTCGTGCTGGCCCTGATGCACGAGCCGCAGGTGCTGCTCCTGGACGAGCCGTACCAGGGCTTCGACTGGGACACCTACCTGCGCTTCTGGGACCTGGCCCGGACCCTGTGTGACCGGGGCTGCGCGGTTCTGGTGGTCTCCCACCTCGCCTACGACGCCTCCCGCCTGGACACCCTGTACCGCCTGGACGCAGGCGTGCTGCGGGAAACGGGACAGTCCGCCACGGGTGGGTGGGGCCCGTGAAGCGGTGGTGGTCCTGCCTGCGGTCCGCGCTGCGGTTCGCACTCATCGAACAGGCCCGCAACCGGTTGGCGCTGCTCATCGTGCTGCTGTTCGTCCCGCTGTGGACGACCCTGGCGTTCGAGGTGGTGGCCAGGACGCCACTGCGTTTCCACGTACGCTCGGTGGACCGTTGGTTGGTCATGGACGCCAACGTCCTGACCCAGATCACCGGGGCGCTGCAGGCTCTGACCCTGGTCATCGCTTTCATGATGTTCATCGCCACCGCCCGCTCCGCCCTGTTCGACCGGCGTCTGGTCCAGGCGGGCTACCCGCGGTCCTGCCTGGCGGCGGCGAAATGCGCCACGCTGGTCCTGGTGGCCGCCGTCGTCGCCGTCTACGCCACCGCCTGGACCCACCTGCTGTGGCACCCGGTGCAGCCCATGGTGTTCGCAGCGGGCATGTTCACCGGTGCCCTCACCTACGGAGCATTCGGCATCGTGCTCGCGGCCGTGCTGCGCAGTGAACTCGCCGGGATGTTCCTGGCCATCATGACCAGCTCCATCGACCTGCTGCTGCAGAACCCGATGATCAACCCGAACGCCGACAGCCCCGTTGTGCGCTACCTCCCCGCCCACGGCGCCGTGCAAGCCTCCGTCGCAGCCGGTGGGCTGCACACCGTGCCCTGGAGCTCCTTGTTGCTGGGCGCCGGCTGGGCACTTGGCATGGCCGCGCTGGGCATGACGGCCTTCGCCGTACGCACCCGCACGCAGCGTCTTGCCGCTACCCAGGCGGCTGATCAGCACACCGCCAGGGACGCCACCGCCTCTGTTCAGGCACCGTGAACCGCCGCCCGCTCGCGACCGGCCAGGTACCTGGTCTCCCTCGATCGCCGCAGACCGCGTTGGGCCGCCCCCGCCATGCTGAGCTCTCGCATGCGCGTGTGCCTTGGACATGAGACGCATCCTTCTTCGGGCTCCCGAGCTGTCGAATCCACAGGGCATCGTCGCCGGCGTCCGGCGGGTGCTATCGGATCCGTTCCATGGCCCACTGCGGCAGGTGTTCGAAGAACGCGACCGCCTCCGGGCGCCACCTCGAGCGCCAGTCGGCCGCCCCGGTCGAGGCCAGTTCCGCGTAGCGCTGCATCTCGCTGCGCATCCTTGCCGGCACCCCCCGGAGCTCGGCGATTTCACGGACGGCCCCGATGGTCTCCTCGGTGCAGTTCGGGTCACCGAGCGCGGACTCCACCACGGCCTTCTCGGCATCCGTGGTGGCCGAGAGGATGGCATGGACGGTGTAGCTGCGCCGCCCGCCCCGGATGTCGGCGCCCATGGGCTTACCCATGACCTGTGCGTCTCCGAACAGGTCGAGGTAGTCGTCGCGCATCTGGCCGCCGATCCCCACCAGCCGGGCGTAGCGGCGCAGTTCCTCCTCGAAGGGGGCGGGTTGCTCGCCCGCGGCGAGCAACCCCAGCTGCATGGGGGCCAGCACTGAGTAGCGAGCGGTCTTGTAGTCGGCCACACAGTGCAGCACTTCCTCGTCCGTGTTGGGGGAGAAGTCGCGCTCGAGGTCGATGATCTGGCCCACGAAGGTGTCTGAAGCCGCCCTGGTCTGCGCTTCGACCATGGCCTGCCGGATCGCAGGGGGTGCTTCGGACTCCAGGAGGACCCGTAGAGACAGGGCGAGCGCGAGGTCGCCCGCAAGGATGGCAAGTCCGAGGGCGGCCTGCGGGTGGGCGGGAAAGTTGCGCCGGTAGGCGTAGTACGTGGAGGGACCGCCCCGGCGGGTGGGGCTGTCGTCGATGATGTCGTCGTGGATCAAGCCGTGCGTCTGGAGCAGCTCGACGCTCAGCGCAGCCTCGTCCACTGCCTCAACCGGCTCGGTGGTCACCAGGCGGGCGGCTTCGTATACCAGCGCCACGCGCATCCGCTTCCCCCCGCGCAACGACAGGTCCCGCAGCAGATGCAGGCACTCGGGCGTGAACCTGCTGAACGACGGCACCTCGAGATCAGTGCCAAGAGCGTGGAAGTACTCCTTGAACAGCGTGCTGAAGTGGTTCTCATAGCCGGCCAGACGCGCCTGGATGTGGGTGGTCAGGACAGCGGCATCAGTCACGGAATTCCTCCTGATCGAAAGGACCGGGTACAGGCGAGAACCGGCCGACGGCAGCCCGGAGCGAAGCTGGGTACAGGCGCAGACCGGCCGACGACAGCCCGGAGCGAAGCACTGGTGTGCGCTTCACTGCCTGGCCGCCAGGGGGCGTTCGGACTAGGAGGGTTGAGGTCTCAGGAGCTGTAGGAGACGGCGGCAACGGCCAGCCTGTGCAACGCGCTGTAGGCGGCGGGCGGGAACGCAGCCGTCTCAAGCATCTGTACGACGTGATCGTAGCGGGCAGTGATCATGGCCTCTGTTCGTTGCCGCGCTCCCGTCGTCTCCAGGATGGTCCGCACTTCGCCCGCCCCCCGCTCGTCCAGGTCGGGCCGACCCACCAGGGCACCAAGACGCTGCCGCTGCTCGGGACCGGCCGCCTGCATGCCCAGAGCCAGCAGCACTGTGCGCTTTCCCTCCCGCAGATCACCCAGTCCCGGAGCACACGCGCCGTCCGTGCTGCCGAACACATCCAGCAGATCGTCCCGGAGCTGGAAAGCCTCACCCAGCGGCAGCCCGAGGTCCGTGAAGCGGTCCAGGACCTTCGCATCGGCTCCGGCGACAGCAGCGCCCAGTTGCAGGGGGCGCTCAACTGTCGCCGTAGCGGTCTTGTAACGGACGATCCGCAACGCCGCCTCGACATCATCCGCGTCCAGGCCGGTGCCCATCACGTCCAGGTACTGGCCGTACATCACCTCTTCCAGCATCACGTCGTACAACGCGTGCACCGCTTGCCGCCGTTGGCAGGACAGCTGAGCGGTGTGCAGCAGCTCCTGCGCCCAGATCAAGGCAAGGTTGCCCACCAGCAGGGCGCCACCCGCACCGAGCCGCTCCGCGCGCTGCGACGGGACCAGGCGTGTGCGCAGGGCGCGATGAACGGCAGGTCGGCCACGGCGGCTGACCGAGTCGTCCATGATGTCGTCATGGATGAGAGCGAAGGCCACGAACAGTTCCAGTGACGCGGCCACCCGCACGGCGGTCTCCGTGTCCCCACGGCCGCCGGCGGCGTGCCAGCCGACCACACACAGCAGGGCACGGATGCGTTTGCCGCCGGCAGTCAGGAAGGACCGCAGCGTGTCCACGACCTCGGGGGGAAGGTTCTGCCGGCCGGCCGTGCGAACCTTGCCGTCCAGAAATTCCCGCAGTGCCGCATCGACTCGCTCGCGTACCGCCGACAGATCGACTTCTTCCTGCATCCCGGTGGCAGCCGATGTCACAGGACCACCCCTCCGGCCCGGGCCACGAGCTGACCGGCCTGGCTCGTGAAGAGCGGAACCCGGCAGCTCCGCCCGGCCGGTACGCCCGGTTTCCGCAACAGCCCGCGCCGCCTGCAGCGCCACGTCACGCATTTGATCTGCATGCATCATCAACGACAGGAGTGGCGCTGGATCACGCCCGCTCCACAGCGGACCGGCGCTCCTGAATCAGCAGGCGCAGGCACGCCACCGGCTGTTCCGGCAAGGGACCGCGTGCGACACCGGCGCCCCGCGAAGTGATGGCCCGAAGCCGCTGATGGTGCAGACGCAGGACACAGCGCACCAACGGACGATGAGGCTCTGCGACTTCGGCGACGATTCGGCCGGCCTCTTCGAGCGTGGCATGCGCGGTGTCGGCAGTTGCTGAGATCAGTGCGCGGACACCGGGAGTGTCCCGGCCCTGCTCGAGATCGCCACGCGTCACCCCGTGCCGCTGAAGGTCATCGGTGGGCAGGTAGAGGTTTCCGCCCCGCAGATCCTCCGCCAGGTCGGCGAGGAAATCGGTGCGCTGGCACCCGTCGGCGAGCAGCCGGCAGGAACGGGCGAACCGCTCGTCACCACCACCTGGCTGCACCAGGCCGGTGGTGAGCATGGCGAACGGCCAGGTGAGCTGATCGATGTAGGCCTGGTAGTCGGTTTCGCCGACGAAGCCGGGGAAGCCCAGATCGATCTGCGTACCTTCCAGGTAGGACTCGACCCATCGCCGCGGCAGGCCACACTCTGCGGACGTATGCAGAAAGGCCCGGAGCAGCGGGTGCTCCGCCCGGCCGGTGTCCAACCCAGTCCGCACAAGGCGCACCCACCGGCCGAAGCGTCGCCTGCGCTCCTCAAGGGCGCCCCAATCACACACATCGTCGGTGAAGGACGCGAACGCGAAACCGGCGAGCAGATGCGGCTGGGATGCCGTCGGCGCCAGAACCCGAGCAGCCGCGAAAGCCGCCGGATCGCTACGCATGAGGAACCGCGCCACGTGACCGTAGTCCGCCCGCAGCCGCCGCCCTTCCACTCCTGCTGCGTCCAGACACCGCCGCCACAATCGCACGGGCTTCCCTCGCTCACATATAGAGGTGCAGGCAGGACTACATACGCACCGACGGCGATCCATCAGGTCAACGAACGAAGCACGTCATCTGTCACGCCGTTGGCTGCAGACGGCCTCGCAGAGCAGCCGCGAGTTCGGCGAGCTCCGAAGACGGCGGGACGCACGGGGCAACAGCGACGCCGCGAAGATCCTGCTGCACCCGGATGTCGGCGAACTCACCCTGCGCATGCAGACCTTCGACGTGCGTTCCTGTGCGTTGTCCGGCGCAGCTCGCGGGCCTGGGCGTCATGAGGGGACGGGTTCCAGTTTGCAGCGAAAATGGCGGAGGAGCGGGGGCTGATCGACCAGGCGGTAGCCGGGGGTCCGTTCCTTGGTCTTCACCGTGGTGGTCGAGATCGCCGTCAACCTGGCGCGCACCCGGTGCTGGTTCAACGGGGTATCGGGGACAGCTGGGGGCCGGTCTGGGGTCTGGAGACGCTGGCCTGGGCGGTCGCGGCCACCGACGACTGCACCCGGGCGGCATGGCTCCTGGGCGCCGCCCATCGCATGTGGCCGGAGACAGGGGTGGCGCTGGGGGGCCTGCGCCCGTTCCACGAGGCGCACGTCGCTGCCGAACACCGGGTACGCGATCCCTGGGCGCCGTCCCGGGCTTCCCTGTGCTCCAAAATACCCCCGGGGGTACCTGTGTTACGGTCGTAAGCATACCCCCTGGGGTAATTCTTCATCAGAAGGGAGTACCTCGTGTTCTTCGTCGACACGATCGAGGTGGCCGGGCTCGGCAACCGCAGTTACCTGGCGGGCGGCGAGCGGACCGCGGTGGCGGTCGACCCGCCCCGTGACGTGGATCAGGTGTTCGCGGTGGCGGCCCGGCGCGGGGTGCGGATCTCGCACGTCGTCGAGACGCACGTCCACAACGACTACGTCACCGGCGGCCTGGAGCTGGCCCGGATCACGGGTGCGGCCTATCTCGTCCCTGCCGGGGCCAGGGTCTCCTTCGAGCACGTACCAGTGCACGACGGCGACCGCGCGGAGATCGACTCGGACGCGGGCCTGACCCTGCACGCCGTGGCGACCCCCGGTCACACCCCGCACCACACCTCCTATGCACTCGAGGAGAACGGCACGGCGGTCGCGGTGTTCACCGGCGGTTCGCTGCTCATCGGCACGGTGGGCCGCCCGGACCTGGTCGAGCCGCGGCTGACGGAGCAGCTGGCCCGCGCCCAGCACGCCTCCGCGCACCGCCTGGCCACCGAGCTGCCCGACGAGACGGCCGTGCTGCCCACGCACGGATTCGGCAGCTTCTGCTCGTCCTCCCAGGCGGAGGGCAGCGACACGACCATCGGCAAGGAGAAGGCGTCCAACGAAGCCCTCACCAGGGACATCGACACTTTCGTCGCCGACCTGCTGGCCGGCCTCGACGACATCCCCGCCTACTACACGCACATGGGCCCTGCCAATGCGGCCGGACCCGCGCCCGTCGATCTGACGCCGCCCGCCGCCGCCGACGCCGAGGAGATCGCAGCCCGGCTGGCGGCCGGGGAGTGGGTGGTGGACCTGCGCAACCGCGTCGCGTTCGCCGCCGGGCATGTCTCCGGCTCGTTCAACTTCGAGGCCGAGGGACAACTCGCGACGTATCTGGCCTGGCTGATTCCGTGGGGCAAGCCGGTCACGCTGCTCGCCGAGTCACCCGGGCAACTCGCCACCGCCCAGCGCGAACTGGTCCGCGTGGGCATCGACCGCCCCGTTGCCGCGGCCACCGGCGAACCCGGCGACTGGGTCCGGGAGGGGGAGGCCCAGGCTTCCTTCCCGCGCGCCACGTTCGCCGATCTCGCCGGCCGGCACCCGGCGGAGGGAGTCGTCGTCCTCGACGTCAGGCGCGGCTCGGAGCGGGCGGCCGGATACATCGAGGGCTCGGTCCACATCCCGGTCCACGCGCTCCACGGCCGCCTCGGCGAGGTTCCCGACGGTGAGGTGTGGGTGCACTGCGCGGGCGGCATGCGGGCGGCCATCGCCGGTTCGCTGCTGGATGCCGCCGGCCGTTCCGTCGTCGCGCTGGACGACTCCTTCGACGCGGCCGAAAAGGCCGGACTCACCGTCCGGACCCCCTGACGGCATCGATGCCGCAAGACATCCCACCGATCTTCCATACCGACCACGAGACAGGAGCGAGAAGCCGCCATGAGCATCTTCCGACGAAGCCGGAGCGGTCCGGGTCGCGTGACCGCGCAGGAGGCGGCCGCGTGCACGGGCCACGGGGACACCGCCGAGAGCGGCGGTGACGCCGTACTGCTGGATGTGCGTGAGCCCTACGAGTGGCAGGCGGGGCATGCGCCGCGCGCTGTGCACCTGCCGTTGTCCGCGTTGGCCGCCGGGGCGGGGCTGCCCGCCGAGGCGCAGGCGCGGCCCCTGGCCGTGATCTGCCGCTCGGGCAACCGGTCCAGGCGGGCCGCGGAACTGCTGGTCGCCCGGGGCGCGCAGGCCGTGGACGTGATCGGGGGGATGGAGGACTGGGCGGGGGCGGGCCTGCCGGTGGTGGACGCACGCGGTGGCAACGGCACCGTCGCGTGAGCGCGGTCATACTCGCTCTGGCCGCCGGAGCGGTCATCGGCGTCGCGCTCGGCGCGCTCGGGGGCGGCGGCAGTGTGCTGGCCGTTCCCGCCCTGATCTACCTGCTCGGCTTCAGCCCGGTCGCAGCCACGACCGCCAGTCTGGTCATCGTCACGCTCACCTCGGGCACCGCGCTGGTCGCGCACGCCCGTGACGGCAACGTCCGCTGGCGTACGGGACTGCTGTTCTCGGCGGCCGGGATCGGCCCGGCGATGCTGGGCGGCGCGCTCTTGGCCCGTATCCCGGCGGCCGTACTGACGGCGGCCTTCGCCGTGGTCGCGGGAGTCGCCGCCCTGCGTATGCTGCGGTCCCGGCCGGCCGCGGAGGGCGCCGTGACGGTGCGGCCGGGGCGGGTGGCGGCCGCCGGTGGCGGGCTCGGCGCGGTCACCGGTGTCCTCGGCGTCGGCGGTGGCTTCCTCGCCGTACCGGCCCTGGTGAGCGTGCTGGGCCTGCGGATGGGGAACGCGGTGGGTACCAGCCTGCTGGTCATCACCGTCAACTCGCTGGCCGCGCTGGCGACGCGCGCCGGCACGGTCGAGGGGCTGGACTGGGCGGTCGTCGGGCCGTTCGTCGGGGCGGCGATCCTCGGCGCCTGGGACGGGAAGCGGCTGGCCGCGAAGGTCTCGGGACACACACTTCAGCGGATCTTCGCGCTGTTGCTGCTGGCGGTGGCGGCCTTCATGCTGATCGACGCGGTGCTGTGACGGCCGCCGCGGCGAGGGTCCTCACGCCAGCGACAGGAACAGCTTCTCCAGGCGGGCGCGCATCTGCTGGGCGTCCTCGCCGTTCTTGCGGCCGGATTCGATGTCGGTCATGCACTGCTGCATGCCGGTCGCGATGATCGCGAAACCGGCCCGGTCGAGCGCGCGGGAGGCCGCGGCAAGCTGCGTGACGACGTCCTCGCAGTCACGTCCCTCCTCGATCATCCGGATCACACCGGAAATCTGACCCTGTGCGCGGCGCAGCCGGTTCAGCACGGACTTCAGGTCCGCACCCTCGAGCTCCAGTTCCACGATCACTCCTCAAAGAAAATACCCCTAGGGGTACTGTACGTCCCGGTTCGGGACGGCGTCGACCATGAAGGATCACATCTGTCATGACCAACCCCTCCGCCCTCGTCACCCTCGGCACCGAGCAGGCCCGCACCCGGCTGTACGATCTCACCGTCATCGACGTGCGCACGCCCGCCGAGTACGCCTCCGGCCACCTGCCCGGCGCCCTGAACGTTCCGCTCGACCACGTCCGCCGTGCCCTGCCGGAGATACGGCACGCCGCCGGACGCGGTGACGTCCTGGTGGTGTGTGCCTCCGGAAGCCGTTCCGAGAACGCCTGCAAGCTGCTGGCCGAGCAGGGCGTCACCACGGCCACGCTCTTGGGTGGCACCGGCGCCTGGGCCGCCGAGGGGCACGACCTGCACACACCGGCCGCCTGCGACACGCGGGCCGGCTGGAGCATGGAACGCCAGGTCCGCTTCACCGCCGGCAGCCTGGTTCTGCTCGGCCTCCTCCTCGGCCTGCTCGTGCACCCGGCCCTCCTGCTGCTATCGGCCGGCGTCGCGGGCGGCCTGGTCTTCTCCGCCCTCACGAACACCTGCGGCATGGCGGTCATGCTCGGCAAGCTGCCGCACAACCGCCCACGTGCGGCCGATCTCGACGCAACGCTGGCCGCTCTGCGCAGCCGCTGAACCCGCGTTCCGGGGCGCCCGTGGAGACTCCATGGGCGCCCCGGACGTCAGTTCGCTCCCGTCGAGCCCGCTGCGGCCTTCCGGCGCACGTCGTCCATGTCGACGGCCCGGATCTTGGCGATGAGCTCCTCCAGGGCCTGGGAGGCGGCGCGCCGGGTTGCGAGTACAGGTGTTGCTCTGCTGGGATTCGACCTGGTTCTCTGCGCGCAGCGGTTCGAGCGGACGGATCGATCTTTTGAGAGCTCTCTGACCTGCGAATTCGTGAGCGAGGCGCTTGCGATGGCGACGCTTGTAAGTAGTTCTTGCGGGATTCTTGACGCTCGGACGACGCTCGCATTGGAAGTCTGGGCCTCCGCGGTAGCGATGCGCATGGCCGACTGGTCCCACGCTCCGCAGAGCCGAGCGCGACCCGATCGCACCGCTTGATACCGCCCTGGTATCATCTCCGTATGGCGATGACACTCCGACTCCCCGACGACCTTGACTCGAAGCTCACCGAGCGGGCTCGTCGAGAGGGGCGCAGCAAGCAGGAACTTGCCATTGAGGCCATCCGTGACGCCCAGGACCGGGCCGAGCTGAAGATCGATGACGTCCTGGCCGAGCTCATGGACAGCGATGGGGAGATCCTGGACTACCTGAAGTGACGGACGTGCGCTACATCCAGATCGACGAGATCCTGGCCATCGCCCGCACGGTCAACGGTACCGAGCACAGCGTGCGTGACATGGGCCTCCTCGTGTCTGCGATCGAGCGACCCCGCACGAACGTGTTCGGAGCCGAGTTGTATCCCGCACTGCACGAGAAGGCTGCGGCACTGCTGCACTCCGTCGCCCGCAACCACGCGCTGATCGACGGCAACAAGCCCACCGCCTGGCTCGCCATGCGTGTCTTCCTGCGGTTCAACGGCGTCAGCGCCAGTACTGCCCCGCCGCCCGTCTCCGCGGCCGGCCCGTTCGTCGAGGAAGTCGCACAGGACGACATCGATGTTCCGGCGATCGCCAAGCGCCTCTCGACCTGGTTCCCCGTTTCCTGACGTTCGGCGAGGCAAGGGTGTCTCGTGTGGAGTGCGTGGCGATCCTGGAGCTTCCTGCAAAGGGGATCTGACCTGAGGTGAGCATCACCGGAGCAGCTCTGGGCGAGGTGTTCACCAGCCCCGAGCCCCTCGGCGTCGTCCTCGGTCTGGTCGTCGGCAAGACCCTGGGCATCTTCGCCGCAACGTACCTGGCCGCACGCTTCACCCGCGCCCGCCTCAACCCCGCGCTGGCCTGGGCCGACGTGCTGGGCCTGTCGGTGCTGGCCGGCATCGGCTTCACCGTGGCCCTGCTGATCGGCGAACTCGCCTTCACCGACAGCCAGACAGCAGAGCACGTCAAAGCCGCCGTCCTGATCGCCTCCGTACTCGCCGCACTGCTCGCCGCCGCCCTGCTGCGCCGCCGCAACACCATCTACCGGCGCCTGTACGAAGCCGAAACCGTCGACGCGGACGCCGACAGCATTGCCGACATCTACCAGCAGACTGGGGGCCCGGCCGCCACCGGGCCGGATGGTCAGGCCACCTGATGGCCGGCGAGACATCGGTGCTGATGCCCGTGATCATCGTCGTGGCTCTCGTCATCCGCAGCGCGTTCACCGAGATACGGCACCCGGGCAGCGCCCGCCGCGAATGGGCGTTCATCACCAGCCGGCGGGCGATGGCGGCCGCAGGTGTGGTCGCGGTGACGGCCATCGGCTGGAGCCGGGCCGGGTGGGCCGCCGTCGCCTGGGCCCTGCTCGCCGGGGCACTGACCGCATATGTGATCGGCAGGGAAAGTGAATAATGACCTCCACTACAGCCACGCCCCGGGACTTTCCCTCACGGGAGAGGACTGGCCGAATCAGACTCGGTCTGAAGGCCGATGACGCCCGCACGAGTCGCCCATGACCTACCCATCCGCCCCAAGCAGCAAGGAGGGACAGAGCACCATGCCTGGACACCGAATCGGCACCATCCTGGCGGTCATCGGCGCGTTTCTCACACTGGCCGGAGCAGCGCTCTACGTCCTGCCCGGCCCTGGCCTTCCGCTGCTCGTCCTGGGTCTGGCCACGCTCACGGCGGGCCTCGCCACGTTCGCCGCGACCCGACGCCACCAGACCTCATCTCCTCGAAGCGACAGGAACCCCGAACGCACATGATCTGGCAGTGGACCGGTCTCGCCCTCTTCTCCGTCACGCTGCTCCCTGCCGGCATCGCGCTGCTCACCGGCCATGTACCGCAGCGCCTGCATTCCCGCCTGACACCGATGCGCCCCCGGGGCGTCGCCCTCCTCGCCTTCTACACCGCCGCACCCCTCAACGCACTCCCCCGCCTGGCCGGCGCCTCGGCCACGGCCACCATGGCCGCCACCGCCCTCGCGGGACTGCTCACGTGTGCCGGCTGCATCCTGGTCATCGTGGCCGGCCACCGCACCCAGGCCACCACCCGATGATGGACCGGACCCCCACCCGTCTCAGGCGCCTCGTCTGGTCGCTCACCGCATGGTGGCTCATCCTGGCCACGGGCCTGTGGCTCCTCGGCCGGGTCACCGACCAGAGCGCCCCGCCCACCGCATGCGCCGCCTCCGCCGCATTCCTGCTCGCCGTGGGCGAAGCAGGTGACTGGCTACGCCGACGCCGGCACCACTACCGCACCACCCGCAGAACGCGCCGCCTCTGAAGCCGAACCACCTCAGCATCGGCGGGTGACAGGTCGCCCATGCCGCGGGTCCTGCCCTCGCCTGGCCCATGACGGCGGCGGACTACCGGACCGCGGTCGCCCGGACACCGCAGGGGCCCGAGCCGGGCGGTCTCACCGAAGCGCCCTGGGACCCGGAGTCGACCCGTGCCATGACCGAGCACGGTACCGCCGTGGTCGAGGAACAGGTGGCTGACGTCCTCTTGGCGGACCTGACCGGAGCGGACAGGTGAGAACTCGGTGATTCGCACAGTCGGCGTCGCCGGCCGTGGAGCCCTCCCTGTACGTGCCGTCCCGCCGTGGACGGGCCTCGTCCGTCGTCCCCGTGGCCGGACGGGCATCCAGAACTTCGCCAGTGCCGGTGTACGAGGCTGACAACTCGCGTGGCTGTTTCGGCTGGGTGTGCACACCAGGGCGAGGAAGGGCAACGGATCATGAATGTCGGGGAGTTCGTGGCCGAACTGAAGGCGGCCGGAGTGGTGATGTACGAGGAGGGAGGAAAGCTTCGCTATCGCACGCCACAAGGGGTGATGACAGCAGAGCGTCTGGAGACGCTCCGTACCCACCGCGACGCCGTCCTCGCCCTGTTGAGCGCCGAGGAGTACGGGCCGGCCGTCGTCGCCGATCCCGCGGCGGCGCACGAACCCTTCCCCCTCACGGATGTGCAGGGAGCGTATCTGCTCGGGCGGAGCGGGGCGTTCGACTACGGCGGTGTGGCCTGCCACGGCTATCTGGAGATCGCTCTCCCGCACTGGGGGGCCGAGCGGATCGAGGAGGCATGGAACGAGTTGGTCCTGCGGCACCCCATGCTGCGTGCGGTGGTCTCCGCCGAGGGGTACCAGCGGGTGCTGCCGGAGGTTCCGCGTTACCGGATCCGCCGCGAGAATCTGCGCGGCGCCGCCGACGAGGCCCGGGAGCGTGCGCTGGAGGCGACCCGGAACGAGATGTCGCACCAGGTGCGGCCGACCGAGCAGTGGCCCCTGTTCGAGCTGCGGGCCACCGACACCGACGAGGCCCTGGTCCTGCACGTGGCCATCGACCTGCTCATCTGCGACTACAGCAGTATCCGGCTGCTGCTCGCCGAGTTGGGGGACCTGTGTACGGGCGCCCGGCGGCCCGAACCACTGGGCACCACGTTCCGTGACTACGTGCTCGCCGCGCGCGGGGTGCGTGAGGGGACCCGCTACCGGCGGGACCGCGACTACTGGTGGGCCCGGATCGACGACCTGCCCGCCGCCCCCGACCTGCCGCTGCGCACCGACTCGCTCAGCGCCCCGCGGCGATTCACCCGGCACGGGCTGCGGCTGACGCCCCGTCAGTGGGAGACCCTGACCCGGCGCTCCACCGAGGCCGGAGTGACCGCGTCCGGTGTCCTCCTGCAAGCGTTCGCCGAGACGGTCGGCCGCTGGAGCCGCCACCCTCGCTTCACCCTCAGCCTGACCGTGCAGAACCGGCTCCCGCTGCGGCCCGACCTCGACCGTGTCGTCGGCGACTTCAGTTCCACGAGCCTGCTCCGCGTGGACCTCACCGAAGGCGCGACGCTGGCCGACCGCATGCGGACCGTGCAGGCCCGCCTCTGGGACGACATGGACCACGGGCTCTGCTCGGGCGTGGAGGTGCTGCGGGAGCTGGCCCGCCGCCGCGGGCGTGCCGAAGCACTGCTGCCGGTTACCTTCACCAGTACCGTCGGCGGCGCCGGGGAAGCCGACTCCGGGCTCTCGCTGATGCCCGGGGGCCGACTCGTCCACGGCATCACCCAGACCCCCCAGGTCTGGATCGACTGCCAGGTCATGAACGAAGGCGGCGGGCTCCTCGCCCACTGGGACGTCCGCGAGGGAGTCTTCCCCGAGGGCATGGCCGACGACATGTTCGCCGCCTTCTCGGATCTCGTGACGCGGCTCCTCGACACCCCTGCCGTCTGGGAGGACGCCGACCCGCTGGCCCTGCCCGCCCGGCAGACGCGGCGCGTGGCCGACGTCAACGACACCACCACCGCGCGCCGCCACCAACTCCTGCACACCGCGGTCGTCGGCCAGGCGGAACGCACACCGGAGCGGACCGCGGTGGTGACCTCCTCGCGGAACCTCAGCTACGCCGAACTCCTCGGCAGGGCGCGGGCCGTGGCCGACGCCGTCCTCGGCGCCGGCGGCCGGCCGGGACAACGCGTGGGCATCGTGATGGAGAAGGGCTGGGAACAGGTCGTCGCCGTCCTCGGCGTGCTGCTCGCCGACTGCGTCTACCTGCCCGTGGACACCACACAGCCGGCGTTGCGCCGCAACGCCGTACTGGACGACGCCGAGGCACATGTCGTGCTCACCCGGTCCGCGCTGCTGCCCTCGCTGGACCTCCCCACGGGGACGCACGCGGTCACCGTCGACACCATCGACCCCGTCGGACCGCGGGACCGGGCGGACCGCGGGCACCGAGCGGCGCCCGACGACCTCGCGTACGTCATCTACACCTCCGGTTCCACCGGCACCCCCAAGGGCGTGATGATCAGTCATGCCGCCGCGCTCAACACCGTCGACGACATCAACACCCGTTTCTCGGTGACCGCCGACGACCGTGTGTTCGGACTGGCCCAGCTCGGCTTCGACCTGTCGGTCTACGACGTCTTCGGCCCCCTCTCGACCGGTGGCGCGCTCGTCCTGCCCGACGCCGCGCGCCGCGGTGATCCCGGTCACTGGGCGCGGCTGATCGAGGATCACGCCGTCACCGTGTGGAACTCCGTCCCCGCGCAGATGCAGATGCTGGAGGAGTACCTCCGTACCGACCCCGGTGCGGACGTCTCCCGGCTGCGGCTGGCGATGCTGTCGGGCGACTGGATCCCTGTCACCCTTCCCGACGCCGTGCGACGCCGTGTCCCCGCACTGAACGTGGTGAGCCTCGGCGGCGCCACGGAGGCGGCCATCTGGTCGATCTGCCATCCGGTCACCACGGTCGACCCCGGTGCGCGCAGCATCCCGTACGGGAAGCCCCTGGCCAACCAGCGCTTCCACGTCCTCGACACGTTCCTGCGCGAGTGCCCCACGCACGTCACCGGTGAGCTGTACATCGCCGGAGCCGGCCTCGCCCTCGGCTACCTCGGTGACGCCGAGCGCACCGCCGAGCGGTTCGTGACGCACCCCGTCACCGGCGAACGGCTCTACCGCACCGGCGACATGGGCCGTCGCCTGGACGACGGCGCGATCGAGTTCCTCGGCCGTGTCGACCGTCAGGTGAAGCTGAACGGCCACCGTGTCGAGCCGGCCGAGGTCGAGGCGGTGCTCCAGACCTGTCCCGCCGTCCAGACCGCCGCGGCCATCGTCCAGGGCGAGGGAACAGCCCGCCGGCTCGTCGCCTTCGCCGAGCCCGCGCGAGCCGCCGCACCCGCGCTTCCCACCGCGCTCCGGGACCGGGCGGCCACGAGCGTCACCGAAGCCGTCCGCGCCGTCGAGGCGGACGACGTGGCCGAGATGGTCGCACTGCTCGATCTCTCCGCCCTCCAGTCGATGGCGGCCCTGTTCCGGTCCTGCGGGCTCTTCCCCGACGCCACGGCCGGGCACACCGCTGAGGAGATCATCGAGGCCGTCGGCGCGGCCCCCGAGAACCACTACCTCGTACGGCGCTGGCTGACCGCGCTGGAGGAGGAGGGCCGGGTGGTCCAGGACGCGGACACCGGCCGCTACCGCGAACTGCGCGAGGACGCACCCGGAGAGCACGAGGGCGTCCTGGCCCGGATCGACGCGCTCGAGTCCCGGACCCGGTGGGGCGCCGAACTCCTGCGCTACCACCAGGTCTCCGAGCAGAACCTGGCCCCGCTCGTGCGCAACGAGATCGACCTCAAGACCCTGCTCTTCCCGGAGGGCCGTCTGGAGACCGCCGAGGCGGCGTACCGCGACAACCTGATCAGCCGCCACAACAACGCGGTCGTGGTGTCCGCGATGCGAGAGATCGCCCAGCGGCACGACGGCCCCGAACCGCTCCGTCTCCTGGAGATCGGCGCCGGGGTGGGCGGCACGAGCACGGTCCTGGTGCCCGAGCTGGTCGGCCTGAACGTCGACTACCTGTTCACCGATCTGTCCCACTTCTTCCTCACCGCGGCCCAGGAGAAGTTCCAGGACCACCCCTGGGTCCGGTACGGGCTGTTCGACCTCAACGGCGACCACCGGGCCCAGGGCTTCGCGCCGAACACGTTCGACGTGATCCTGCTGGCCAACGTCCTGCACAACTCGGTGCACGCCGAGCACGTCCTCGCCCGGCTGCGGGAACTCCTCGCGCCCGGCGGCTGGCTGGTCTTCATCGAGGCGACCCGTGACGCCTACCACGTCATGACCTCCATGGAGTTCAACGCGGGCCTGCACGGCTTCGAGGACGCGCGCCGCGAGACGGGGCAGACCTTCTTCGGACGCGAGCAGTGGCTGCGGATGCTCCGTGAGGCCGGCGCCGAGGTCGCCTTCTGTCTGCCCGAGGACGACAGCCCGCTGTCCCGCATCGGCCAGCACGTCTTCGCGTCCCGCTTCAAGGCCGACCGGACCCGGCTCCGGCCCGAAGCGCTCGCCGCCCATCTGGCCGACCGGCTTCCCCCGTACATGATTCCGGCCGAGATCCAGATCGTGGACGGCATACCCCTCACCGGCAACGGGAAGGTCGACCGCGCCCGCCTGGAGGCGTGGACCGCCTCCGCGGCACAGGGACGGGAGGACGAGGGTGGCGACGCGCCGCACGCCGGCATGGAGCAGACCCTGGCCGGACTCTGGACGGACGTGCTGCCGGTCACCTTCGTCGGCCGCGACGCCAACTTCTTCGACCTCGGCGGCGACTCGCTCCTCGTGGCCCGGCTCGTCACCAGGATGCGCGAACGGCTTCCCGAGGCCGCCGACCTGGAATGGGACGACCTGCTGCGCCTGGTGATGAACCGGCCGACCGTGGCGGCGCTGGCCGGGCACCTCGGCGTCATGAGCGGCGGTGTCCCGGGCCTCGCCGGGGCCGCCTCCACCTCCCCCCTGGTCCGGATCAGCGACGGCGGCGCCGGTACGGCGGACACCGCAACCCGGGTCCTGGTGCACGACGGGACGGGCACCCTCATCCCCTACCGGGCCGTGATCCGCGAACTGGGGGACCGGCTCCCCCTGGCCGGCCTCGTCGTCGACGACATCGAGGCGTTCCTCAAGGCGGATCCGCGCACGCAGGTGGCGGAGTTGGCCGACCGGCACGCCGGAGCCCTGCTCGCCGAAGGCATGGGGCGGATCCACCTCGTCGGCTACTGCATGGGCGGTCTGCTGGTGCCCGAGATCGCCCGCCGGCTGACCGCCGCCGGCGCCGAGGTGACCGGTCTCACCGTCATCAGCAGCTACCGGGTGCCGTACCTCGTGGAGGACGACCTGCTGGCCGAATACATCTTCGCCCGGCTGATGCGGGCGGACCTGGCCGGACTCGGTTACCCCCGTGACGAGTCGGGGACGCGCGACCTCGTGCGGGCGACCACCGAGCAGTTCACGAACACGGTCCCGCAGGGCAGCCTCGTCGACCGGCCGGAGTCGGCCCTGACCGGACCCGGACGGGAAGCGCTGCGGGCGTTCCGGGCGCTCGCCGAGCGGTCCCAGGAGGAGCGGTTGCGCGCCGTGGGTGCGTCGATGCGGGTGGAGGACTCCGGACTCCGTTCCGAGGAGCGGCTGTCGAGGCTGTACCGCATCGTCAAGCACAGCCTCGTGGCCGTCGCCTCGCACGAGGCGGCGCCCTGCGAGCTGCCCGCCACGTTCGTCCGTCAGACGGGCGAGGCGGAGATCTTTCCCGGCATGCATCGTGACATGACCGACTACTGGCAGCAGGTGTGCGGCGAGGGTCTGGGCGTCGTGGACGTGCCCGGTGACCACTTCACCTGCGTCCAGCCGCCCAACGCCGGGGCCGTGGCGCGCGCGCTGCTCGCGCAGGAGGACGGCCGGTGAGCGGCGGGACGCCCTTGATCGGCATTCTCGGCGGGTACGGAGCGGTCGGGGCGGCCGCCGCCCGGGTACTCGCGGCCGAGGGAGAGTTCCGGCTGCGGATCGGCGGCCGGGACGTCGAGGCGGCGGCGCGCTGCGCGGCCGCCCTCGGCGGGCAGGCCGAGGTGAGGGAGGCCGACGCCCGGTCCGACGCGAGCCTCGAACGGTTCGCCCGGAGCTGTGACGTGGTGCTCCACTGCGCGGGCCCCGCCTACGAACTGGCCGACCGTCCACGCCGGGCGGCGGCCGCCGCGGGGGCCGACTACGTGGATGTGATGGACGGCTGCGGACCGGGCCCCGCTCCGGCGGGCGAGCGTACGGCTGTCCTGTCGGCCGGTCTCTCGCCGGGCCTGTCAGGGCTGCTGCCCCGGATCCTGACGGAGGAGCGGCCCTCGCCGGGGGCCGCCCGGTTCACCGGGTACTACGTGTCGCGCGGCGCGTTCACCCGGACCGGCGCCATGGACTACCTGCTGAGCCTGGACCGCGGTTACGGCACACCGCGCGCCCAGTGGCGCGCCGGGCACGCGGTGCCCGGCGCGCTGCCCGGCTCGCAGGAGCGCGTGGTGGCGGGCGTGCCGCACCCGGTCACCGTGTACCCCTTTCTCACCCAGGAGCTGGTGGGCCAGGCCCGCGCCCTGGGGCTCGCCGAGGCCCGCTGGTACAACGGCTTCGACGGCCCTCACCTGCTCGACGCGCTGAACCGCTGCCGGGCCGGCGACGACCGGGCGGGCGGTCTGGAGGCGCAGGCGGTCGGGGTGGTGCGGGCCAGCACGCTCGACGCCCTGGGGCGCTCCCCGTACCACGTGCTGTGCGGCGTGCTGGAACTGCCCGATGGCACCGGCACCCTGGTGCGCCGGGTGGTGATCCGGGGTGAGGACGGCTCGGCGATGACCGGCGTGGTGGGCGCGGTCGCGGCCCGCGAGGTGGCCCTGGGGCGCGTCCCCCAGGGTGCGCACAGTGCCGCGCAGGTGCTGCCGGCCCGAGGCGTACTTGACGCACTGCGGCGGCATCTGCCCGGCACGGTCGTCACCTTCTCCGACGACGTGCTCCCCGGGGGTGCCGTCCGCGAGGACCCGCTCATGGAGGAAGGCGTGCTGTGACCCGCCCCGGACGGACACGACGCGCGGCGGGCTCCCGGCCCGCCGCGCGTCGTGTCCGTCCGGGGCACCGGTGTCAGACCGGTTCGCAGGACAGATGCCGCCCCGGCGCGGCGACTTCGACACCGAAGTCCCTGAGCCGGTGGAGGTTGTCCCGGATGGCCGCGGCCCCCTCGTCCAGGTCGGTGTAGTCGACGGGCGCCATGGCCATCCGTTCCAGGCACTTCTCCACGGCGATGTTGGCGCCGTGGTCGTGACGGGGCATCAGCCAGTGCTGGTAGTCGTGCTGCCAGAGACTGAGCACGGTCTTGTCGTTGGTGCGCCGTACCTTGTCGAGGGTCTCCTTCTGCAGCCGGGCGGCCTGCGCGCTGTCCATGCCGATGTGGGACCAGGGCGAAGCGGGATCGGTGGGGTCGTCCGCCACGATCCGCAGTTCCTCCCGGTCCTGCCAGAGCGGCATGGTCTCGTCCGTGATCGAGAACTTGGAGAGCGCGTAGTGCCCCGAGTACTCCCGCAGGAGGTAGTCCTGGGTGTCCTGGAACATCTCCAGGTCCTCGCCGGGGTAACCGACGATGAAGAGGCCGTAGTACGACAGCCCGCTCTGGCTGAGCAGTTCGACGGCCCGGCGGTTCTGCTTGACCGAGACCCGTTTGCTCATCCGTTTCAGGGTGCCGTCGTTCATCGACTCGAAACCGATGTGCAGCTGGAAGCAGTGCGAGGCCCTGAGGCCGGCCACCACGTCCGCCGAATTGAGCGTGTTGGCGCGGCTGAACCCCTCCCACCTCGGCACACCCGAACCCGGGAGGATCTCCAGGAGACGGCGCAGCCGGGTCGGTGGAATGGTGAAGGTCGAATCCATCGCCGAGATGATGTCCGCGCCGTTTCTGTCGGCATAGGAAAGCCAGTCGTCGCGTATCTTCTCGGCGGTCTTGAATCGCCATTTCGGTGAAGCCGCGGGAAACGAGCAGAATTTGCAGTCGAACGGACAGCCCCGCATGGACTCGTACGGGACGATCGACTGATCACCGAGGACCTGTGGTGAGGGGAAGTCGTCGATGTCGACGTACTCGACCGGATTGATACGGATGGTGTCCCCGTCGCGCCACACGAGGTTCGGTACGGCGCTCAGCTCACCCCGTCCCGCCAGTGCGTCCAGGGTCTTGGGCAGGGCGATCTCGCCGTCGCCGCGGACCACCGCGAGGATCTCGGGGAAGTCGCGCATGGCTGCCATGAACTTGAGGTTGGTGAACTGCCCGCCGGCCACGATGGGCGTGCCGGCGAGGTTCTCCCGGACCCACCGCACGGCCGAGCCCAGGATCGGGCCGTTCCAGATGTACGTGGTCGACAGGAGCACCACGTCGATGTCGCCCGTCGGTGCCTTCGCGCGCCCCTCCCAGACGTCCGCCAGATCCAGGCGCTCGAAACCGTGGCCGCTGTTCTCCAGGATCGACAGGAGGGTGACGGTCGTCAGATGGGGTGTCGTGGCCGCGCGCGGCCGGAGCAGGGCGTACTCCCGCCCGTGCTGGGTGAAGGCGAGGCGCCCCAGATCGAGGTCCGGGCTTCCGGCCCTGCGGAGCATCTCGCGGGCCGCGTCGGAGGGATCCCCGGTGAAAAGGGATCCTTCCAGATAGGGCGAATTGAGGTTTGCGGGCCCTAGCCCGCTCAACAGTAGGAAGCGCACGTGTCCCGCTCTCCTGTGGTAAGGGTCGTGGCCGCCCCGGACAGGGGTTGAGGAGATCGTTCCAGCCACTTCTGGGCATCGTCTGGACGGAAACTCCGTGCCGCCATTTCCCCGCCGGAGCGGGCGCCGGGGGCCCCTGGCGCGGCCCGGAGGCGTTCCTGACGGCGCTTGCGGCAGGGGTTCTTATACGTGTAAAGTTATTGCCGTCCTCATGAAACTTGCCCGTCCGGTGGTGGCAGCGCCGACCGCTCCCGGGCCGGACGGTCGCGCCCGAAAGGCGGGGAATCCCATGGCCACGGCAGAGGGTCTGCACAGCCGTGCCGACGGCGGGACGGTGATCGGCGACGGCGGTCCGGACAACGACTCGGGAGGTCCCGCCCCGACCTCCCGGCAGGTGCTCCTGCGCCTGCTTCGCCCCTACCGCACCAGCCTCGTCGCCGTCTTCGTCCTTCAGATCGTCAGCTCCCTCGCCGGCCTCGCACCGCTGATCGCGGTCGTCGAACTCGGACGTGTGCTGCTCGCGCCGGGACCCGTGGACCACGACGCCGCCTGGCTCGCCGTCGGGCTCGGTGTCGCCGGCCTGGTCGTCCGCGTCGTGCTCGCCGCGGCGTCCGGCGGCATCGCGCACCTCGTCGACGGCCGGCTCCAGCTGGCGCTGCGACGGCTGCTCGCCCAGCGTCTCGGCACGGTACCGCTCGGCTGGTACTCCCGCCGCAGTTCGGGAGAGATCAACGGCGTGGTGCAGGGCGACGTCGACCAACTGCACCACCTGATCGCCCACGCACCTGTCGAGGCCACGTCCGCCGTCGTCGTCCCGCTCGCCTCGTTCGCGTATCTCGCCTGGGTGGACTGGCGGCTGACGCTCGTCGCACTCGTGCCGGCCCTCCTCGGCCTGCTGCTCCAGCGCAGGCTGCAGAGCGAGGACCGACAGCGCGAGGGCCGCAGGATGGGCGAGGCCATGGGGCGCATCGGTGCCGCCTCCGTGGAGTTCGTCGAGGGCATCTCGGTCGTCAAGACCTTCGGCGGCGGCGGACAGGCCCACCGGCGCTACCGCAAGGCCGCGGACGACTTCGCCGACTTCTTCCTCACCTACGTGGCGGGCGCCGCGGGCCTCGCCTCACTGGCGGCCCTGGTGCTCTCACCGCCGTTCGTCCTGCTGCTCGTCCTCGGCGGCGGCACGGCACTGATCGCGGCCGACGCCATGCCCCCCGCCGACCTGCTGCCCTTCCCGCTGCTCGCCGTCGCCCTGACCGCCCCCATCGCCGCGCTCGGCCACGGCATGGACAACGTGCATGCCGCCGAACGGTCCGCCGAGCGGATCACGGCCATGCTGAACGTGCCCCCGCTCGCCGAGCCGGTCACGCCTGCCCAACCGCACGGCGCCCGCGTGGAGTTCCGCGGTGTCGGCTTCGCCTACGACTCCGGCCGCCCCGTGCTCCAAGGGATCGACCTGGTCCTCGAAGCGGGCACCACCACCGCACTCGTCGGACCCTCGGGTGCCGGAAAGTCCACGCTGGCCCAACTGGTCCCGCGGTTCGCCGACCCCACCACCGGCTCGGTGCTCCTCGGCGGCGCCGACGTTCGCGACATCCCGGGCGAACAGCTGTACCGCCACGTCTCGTTCGTCTTCCAGGACGTCCGGCTGCTGCGCGCCGGCATCGCCGAGAACATCGCCCTCGCCGTCCCCGAGGCGGACCGCGCCACCGTCGAGCGGGCGGCACGCGCCGCGGGCATCCATGAGCGCATCCAGGCGATGCCCCGCGGATACGACTCCGTGATCGGCGAGGACGTGGGGCTCTCCGGAGGAGAGGCGCAGCGTCTCTCCATCGCCCGCGCCCTGCTCATCGACGCCCCCGTGCTGGTCCTCGACGAGGCGATGTCCTTCGCCGACGCCAAGACCGAGGCCGAGATCCGTGCGGCCCTCGAGAACCTCGTCCGGGGCCGTACGCAACTGGTGATCGCCCACCGGCTGGAGACCGTCGCCCGAGCCGACCGGATCGTGGTCATGGAGGAGGGGCGGATCGAGGAGAGCGGTACCTACGGCGAACTGATGTCCCTGGACGGAAAGTTCGCCGCCATGTGGCGTGCCCGGCGCGCGCGTGCCGGCCAGAAGAGGGAGATCAACCGATGATCAGGCTGCTGCTGCGGGTCCTGGGCGAGCGGCACTCGGGCCCCCTGCGCCGTACCGTCGCGCTCATGTCCGTCTGCGCTGTCGTGGAGGGCCTGTCCTACGCGCTGCTCATCCCGCTGCTCCGGGCCCTGCTCGACGACGACGCGCACGACGCCTGGCCGTGGCTGGCCGCCTTCGCCGTGGCCGTCCTCGTGACCTCCGTTCTCGGTTACCACAGCGACAAGTCCGGGTTCCGCACCGGCGGTGAACTGTCCCGGGGTCTGCACCACCGCCTGGGCGATCACCTCGCCGGACTGCCGCTGGGCTGGTTCACCCCCGGCCGGGTCGGTGACGTCTCAGGGCTCACGAGCCGCAGCGTGATGGAGGTCATGTCGGTACCGGCCCACCGGCTGCGGCCCTTGATCAACGCCACCCTGACCCCGCTGTCCGTGGTCGTGATGCTCTTCTTCTTCGACTGGCGCCTCGCCCTCGCCGGCCTCGTCGCCGTCCCGCTGATCGCCGGAGTGCAGCGCTGGACGTCGAAGGCGACAGCCCGCCAGGACACCGAGCGGGCACGGAGCAGCGACGAGGCCGCCGGCCGTGTCGTCGAGTTCGTCCGCGCCCAGCCGGTGCTGCGTGCCGGCGGCAGGACGGGCGAGCGGTTCGGCCTCCTGGACGACGCACTGCACCGGCAGTGGCGCAGCAGCCGGCGAGCGGCTCTCAGCGGTGTGCCCGGCATGCTCGGCCTCACCTTCTCCGTCCAGGCCGTGCTGACCGCGGTCCTCGCGCTGGGTGTGCATCTGACGCTGGACGGCAGCCTCGGCGCCCCCGAACTGCTGGCGATCATGGTCCTGGCGGCACGCTGTGTCGAACCCCTGCTGTCCCTCGCCGACCTGGGCGGCATCATGCGGGTGTCCCGCGGTGAACTGGAGCGAATCGACGCGGTGCTGACCGAGCCCCCGCTGCCACGCGCCGAGCGGCCGGCCGTTCCGGCTCACGACGGCGTCCGGCTGGAGTCCGTCGGCTTCCGGCGCGCCGACCGCCGTGTGCTCGACGGGCTCTCCCTGGACGTCGAGCCGGGTCGGCGCGTCGCCGTCGTCGGGGCCTCGGGTGCGGGAAAGAGCACCCTGCTCCAGCTCGTGGCCAGGTTCCACGACGTCGACTCCGGCGTGGTGCGCCTCGGCGGGGTGGACGTACGCGACATCGACAGCGAGGAGCTGATGTCCCGGCTCTCCATGGTCTTCCAGGACGTCTACCTCTTCGAGGGCACCATCGAGGACAACGTCCGCATCGGCCGACCCGCCGCCACGCCCGGGGAACTGCGCGCGGCGGCCGTGGCGGCGTCCCTGGACGGGGTGGTCGACCGGCTTCCCGACGGCTGGGACACCCAGGTCGGTGAGGGCGGCGCCGCCCTGTCGGGAGGCGAGCGGCAGCGGGTCTCGATCGCCCGCGCGCTGCTGAAGGACGCCCCCGTGCTGCTCCTCGACGAGGCCACCTCGGCCCTCGATCCGGAGAGCGAGGCGGCCGTCCAGGAGGGCCTGGACCGGCTCATGGCGGGCCGTACGACGATCATGGTCGCCCACCGCCTGAGCACCGTCGAGAGCGCCGACCTGATCGTCTTCATGGCGGACGGCCGGATCGTCGAGCAGGGCACGCACGAGGAACTCGTCCGACGCGGCGGCCGGTACGCCGAGTTCTGGCGAATCGCCGCACACGCGGCGGCCTGAAGGCACGATGGCGAGCGTTCGTCCGGCACACCGTCCGACACACGGAGGTAGGGATGTCACGCAGTGCGGCAGGGAAGCCTGGGGATCTCCGCGAGGAGGTCGCCGCGCTTCTCGGGGTCGAACTGGGCCCTGATGACGACGACGCGAACTTATTCGAACGGGGCCTGCAGTCGCTCCAGTTGATGTCCCTGGTCAACCGGTTGAACCGGTGGGGCGCGGGCGTCGGCTTCACGGAGATGGCCCAGGACCCGCGCCTCCGGGCCTGGTACGGACTGCTCGCCCTCCGCGAGACTGAGCGCGGGGTGGCTCCCGCGCAGGAGCCCGCGGCGGAGCCGGAGCCCGCCGCCGACCCGGTGGCGCCCGTCGACCAGCGCGCGCCCTTCCCGCTGACCGCCGTCCAGCAGGCCTACTGGATCGGCCGCGGCACCGACCGGCCCCTCGGCGGCGTCGGGTGCCACGCCTATCTGGAGATCGACACCCGGGACGTGGTGGCGGACCGCCTCGGGCGGGCCGTCCTCGCTCTCGTCAGCCGGCATCCCATGCTGCGCGCCTCGTTCGCGGACGACGGAACACAGCGGATCACCGAACACGTCACCTGGCCGGGCCTGACGGTCCACGATTTCATGGAACTTCAGGCCCAGGCCGCCGAAGACGCCTTGCTCGATCTGCGGGAACGTCTCTCCCACCGGGTGCTCGACGTCGCCGCGGGCCAGGTGTTCGACGTCCAGCTGAGCCTCCACCCCGGCGGGGCGCAGCGCATCCACGTCAACGCCGATCTGCTGGTCGCCGACGTGCACAGCATCCGCGTGCTGCTCTCGGACCTGGCGGTGCTCTACGCCGACCCGGCGAGCGCCGCCGAACCGCGGTACACCTTCCCCCAGTACCTCGCCGACATCGCCGCCCCACGGGCGGCCGGGCGCGAGCGGGCGCGGGAGTACTGGCAGCGGCGCCTGCCGGAACTCCCCGGCGGGCCCGCCCTTCCGCTGGCGGTGGACCCCGCCGAGATCGGTGTTCCCCATTTCGAACGACGGAGTCACACCCTGACTCCCGAGGAGTGGCGGGCTCTTCGGCACCGGGCCGCCGAACACGGCCTGACCCCGGCCACGTTACTGGCCACCGCCTTCTCCGAGATCCTCATGCGATGGAGCGGACAGCAGCGGTTCCTGCTCAACATCCCGCTGTTCGACCGCGATCAGGGCCTCCACCCCGACATCGAGCGCGTCGTGGCCGACTTCACCAGCCTGCTGCTCCTCGAGGTCGACCTGTCCGGCGAAGCCGGCTTCGCCGACCGGGCCCGCGCGATCCAGCTGCGCCTGCACGACGACGTCGGCCACGCCGCCTACACCGGGGTGGACGTACTGCGCGACTTCGTCCGCACCGACACGGCAACTCCGCGGACTGCGCCCGTGGTCTTCGCCTGCAACCTCGACGCCCCGCTGGTGCCCGACGACTTCGCCGCCCGCTTCGGTGAGCTGTCCTGGATGGTCTCCCAGACCCCCCAGGTCTGGCTCGACCACCAGGTGTACGGCACCCGCGAGGGCGGATTGCTGCTGGCCTGGGACGCCGTCGAGGCGCTCTTCCCGGAGGGCGTGATCGACACGATGTTCGCGGCGTACACGAGCCTGGTGCGGCGGCTGGCGACCGACGACTGGAGCCTCCCACCGGAGATACCCCTGCCCGGGTCCCAGCTGCGATGTCGCTCCGAGGTGAACTCCGTGACCCGGCGGGAGAGCGGCCGTCTCCTGCACCAGACGTTCTTCGAGCGGGCGGCCGACCGGGCCGGGGACCCCGCGCTGCTGTGGGGAGAGGACGGCCGTCTCGGCCACGGCGAACTCGCGGACCGGGCTCTGCGCGTGGCCGGTGCGCTCGCCGCACGGGGGGTCGGGCCGGGCAGCCCGGTCGTCGTCACCGCGCCCAAGGGTCCCGACCAGATCGCGGCGGTGCTCGGCGTCCTCGCGGCGGGCGGCACCTACGTGCCCGTCGGCGTAGACCAGCCCGCCGAGCGCCGGGACCGCATCCACGCACTGAGCCACTGCGTGCTCGTCCTGGACGGCACCGGGGCGACGCCGCCGGCGGGGTCCGCGATCCCCGTCCTCTCCGTCGCCGAGGCGCTCCGGGCGGCGCCCCTGGACGCCCCGGTGGCGGTGTCCGGTGACCAGAGCGCGTACGTCATCTTCACCTCGGGTTCCACCGGTACGCCCAAGGGCGTCGAGGTCAGCCACCGCGCCGGTGTCAACACCGTCGAGGACATCGACGAGCGGTACGGACTGGGGCCCATGGACCGTGTCCTGGCCGTTTCCGCCCTGGACTTCGACCTCTCGGTGTGGGACATCTTCGGCCCGCTCGCCGTGGGCGGTGCCCTGGTGCTGGTCGACGAGAGCGACCGACGCGACGCCCACCGCTGGCTCGCGCTCTGCGAGCGCCACGCCGTCACCGTGTGGAATTCCGTGCCCGCGCTGATGGACATGCTCCTCACCGCTGCCGACGGGGCGCCCGTCGCGGCCCCCCTGCGCCTCGCGCTGCTCTCGGGCGACTGGATCGGTCTCGACCTTCCCGGGCGGCTGGCCCGCGCCACGGCCGGCCGGTGCCGGCTGGTCGCCCTGGGCGGCGCCACCGAGGCGGCGATCTGGTCCAACGTCCACGAGGTGACCGCCGTGCCCCCGCACTGGCGCTCCATCCCGTACGGCAGACCGCTGGCCAACCAGCGGTTCCGGGTCGTCGACCCGCACGGCCGGGACTGCCCGGACTGGGTGCCCGGGGAGCTGTGGATCGGCGGGACCGGCGTGGCGCAGGGATACCGAGGTGACCCCGAGCTGACGAGGGAACGTTTCGTCCGTGAGCCGGACGGGCGCTGGTACCGCACCGGCGACCAGGGCCGCTACTGGCCGGACGGCACGCTCGAGTTCCTGGGCCGCATCGACCACCAGGTCAAGATCAACGGCTTCCGGGTCGAGCTGGGCGAGATCGAGTCCGTGCTCCAGACCCACCCCGCGGTCGACCACGCCCTCGCCACCGTCGTCGGAGACTCCGCACGGGAGATCGCGGTGGCCTTCCTGCCCGCCTCGCTCCGCGCCTCGGCCTCTGCCCGCTCCTCGGCCCCCGCCGAGGCCCGGACGCCGCGAAGCCTCGAAGACCGGGGGCGCCAGGCCCACGAGGAGGAAGCGGAGCTGGCCGAGACGCTTCTCGCGGCCCTGCTGGATCCCCTGCTCGGCTCCGGTGAGCGGGCGGTCCAGGTGAGCGCGCTGCCTGTGGCGGAGCGAGGCCGCCGACTCCTCGCCGGCTGGCTGGACTTCCTCCAGGAACGGCAGGTCCTGATCCGCTCGGCCGGGAGCGTGGCCCGCGGTCCCCGGTGGACCACGGTCCGCGACGGGGCGCGGGCCGGCGCGCTGCGCGCCCGGATCGCCGGCAGCCATCTCCAGCAGGTCGTGGACGGCTGGGCCGGGGCGATGCCCCTGCTGAGGGAGGTGCTCGCCGGCACGGCGGACACCGACTCCCTGGCCGACGACCCCGTCCTGTCTCCCGACGGGCTCGCGCTGCTACTGCCCGGTGTCGGCGCCTGCCTGGACGCCGTCGCGCAAGGCGTGGAGGCCTTGTACGACGACGGCGCGCGAACGCTCCACATCGCCGAGTGGGCGGGCGCGGGCGGCCGGAGCGCGGCCGCACTGCTGGAGCGGCTCAAGCCCGGCACGGTCGACTACGTACTGCTCGACGAGCGGGAGGCGCGGATCGCCGCCGCCGGGGCCCGGCTCGCCGGTTCCGGGCACCAGGTAAGGACCGCTCGGCAGGACGCCTTCGCCGTCCCCGAGTCGGGGCTCGCCGCCTTCGACGTCCTGGTGGCGAACGACGCCCTGGGCCGCGAGCCGGATCCGGACGCCGCCGCGCGGGTGCTGGCCCTGCTGGGCAGGCCCGGCAGCCGGCTGTTCCTCGTCGCGAGGGAGACGGCGTCCCCCCTGGCGGTCCCGACGGTGCCCACCGCGGTCCCGGCCGCCGCCGTGCCCCGCTGGCTGCGAGCCCTGGAACGAGCCGGGTTCAGCCGTGCCGAGGTGACCAGGCGCGAACCCGACGGCGTGGCGCTGATCACCGCCCGGCGTCCGGAGGCGGATGACGCCGACCATGTCGCCGAGCCGGCCGCGATACGTTCCTGGCTCGCCGACCGGCTCCCCGCCCACATGATCCCCGGCTCCCTCGTAGGCCTCGCCGAACTCCCGCTGAGCGCCAACGGCAAGGTGGACCGGCGACGGCTGGAGCAGGCCCTCAGGTACGCGACGGTCCTGGCCGAGGGCATCGAGGACCCCCCGCGGGGCCGGGTGGAGGAAGCCGTGGCGCAACTGTGGGCACGCATCCTCGGCGCGCCCGTCACCTCGCGTGGTGCGGGCTTCTTCTCGCTCGGCGGGGACAGCCTGGCAGCGACCCGCCTGGTGGCCGCCGTCCGCGGCCGGCTGGGCGTGGAGCTGCCGATGCGCGACGTACTGCGGGCCCCGACCGTGGCGGGAATGGCCACGCTGGTGAGCGAGCTGGGCGCCGGGCGGGTCGAGGATCCGGACGCGAGCGGCCCGTCCGAGGAGTTCGAGGAGGGGGAGCTGTGATCCCGGCGGATCCCCGGGCGTCCTCCGCGCCGCGGATCTTCTCCCGGCGCACGCACGCCCGCTCCCGGCTCGTCTGCTTCCCCCACGCCGGCGGGGCCGCGGGCGGCTATCGCGCCTGGTCCCTTGACGCCCCTTGGGACGTCGAGGTGCGAGCGGTGCAGTACCCCGGCCGCGGCGACCGCTTCCACGAGCGGGCCGCCACCGACATGGAAACCCTTCTGGACGACGTTGTCCCCGGACTGACCAGGGAGTTCAGCGGCGACGAGTTGGCGTCCTCCGTGTTCTTCGGGCACAGCATGGGCGCGTCCGTGGCCTACGAGGCCGCACGCAGGCTCGCCATGACCGGCCGCCCGCCGGCGGCGCTCCTCGTCTCCGGCCAGCCCGCCCCGCGGCGGACCAGGGGCGGCGACCTGCACCGCGCCACCAGCGCCGAGCTCCTCGCCGACCTGGGAAGGCTCGGCGGCACCGCCCGGGACGTCATGGCCGACGACGCGCTCCTGGCCGCCCTGCTGCCGGCCATCCGCAGCGACTACCGGGTCATCGAGACCTACCGGCCGCTGCCCGGCGCGGCGTTGGACGTTCCGGTGACCGTGCTGTACGCCGACGACGACCCGGAAGTCACCGCGGACGAGGCCGCCGCCTGGAGCGAGGTCACCACCGGGCCCTGCCAGGTGGAGGTCTTCACGGGCGGCCACTTCTATCTGGAGACCCGGCGGGCGACCGTGCTTCCCCGCGTCTTCGGGGCGGTACGGGCGGCGCTGCCCGCGACCGACACCGCCTGGCCGTGCACACCGTGACGCACCGTCGGACGGCGTCGGCCGCACACCCCCTTTCCCACGACGGACAGAAAGAGAGGATCCCCATGCTGGAGGGCTGCGTGCCTTGGCCGGAACCGGAGGCCCGCACGTACAGGGAGCAGGGGTACTGGAACACGGACGTCCTCGGTACCTGGACCGCGCGCACACCGGAGCGGCGGTCCGGGACCGCGCTGGTGACGGCGGCCGGTGACATGACTCATGAGGAGCTCGACCGGGCGGCCGACCGCATGGCCTCCGGTCTGCTGCGCGCGGGCCTGGTGCCCGGCGACCGGGTGGTCGTGCAACTCCCCAACGAGGTGGCCCTCGTGGTGCTGAGCCTGGCCCTCTTCCGGACCGGCATCCTGCCGGTGTACGCCCTTCCCGCGCACCGCTCGACCGAGATCACCCATCTCGTGGCCACCTCCGGGGCCACGGCCTACGTCTGCCCGGAACGCGTGCTCGACTGCGACTTCCGGCTCGTCGCCCGGGAGGTGCTCGACCGCACGGAGAGCCTTCGGCACGTGTTCGTGGCCGGCGACCCGGGGCCGTACACCGCCCTGTCCTCGGTCGACGCCGATCCCGTCGCCCTGCCCGCGCCGGATCCCGAGGACGTCGCCCTCTTCCTCCTGTCCGGCGGCACCTCCGGACCGCCGAAGCTGATACCGCGCACCCACGCGGACTACGCGTACCAACTCAGGGAGACCGCGCGGCTGTGCGGAGTAGGGCCGGACAGTGTCTATCTCGCGGCGCTTCCCGTGGAGCACAACTTCGCCCTCGGCTGCCCCGGCGTCCTCGGCACGCTCCGCGCCGGCGGAACGGCCGTGCTCGCCCCGGCGCCCACCGCGGACGTGTGCTTCCCGCTCATCGCGCGGGCCAAGGTGACGATCACCTCGCTGGTGCCCCCGCTGGTGCCGCTGTGGCTCGACGCGGCGGAGTGGACGGAGCACGACCTGTCCTCCCTGCGGGTCGTCCAGGTGGGCGGCGCCCGCCTCGATCCGGAGACGGCCGGCCAGGTGCCGGAAACCCTCGGCTGCACCCTCCAACAGGTGTACGGCATGGCGGAAGGGCTGCTCAACTACACCCGGCTCGACGACCCGGAGGGCGTCATCGTCCACACGCAGGGGCGACCGCTGTCACCGGCCGACGAGGTGCGGGTGGTGCGGGAGGACGGGACCGAGGCCGGACCCGGGGAGACGGGCGAGCTGTTCACCCGCGGGCCGTACACCCTGCGCGGCTACTACCGTGCGCAGGAACGCAACCTCACCCGGTTCACCGAGGACGGCTTCTACCGCACGGGTGACCTGGTGCGCCGGACCCCGGAGGGCAACTTCGAGGTCGTCGGGAGGATCAACGACATCGTCAACCGGGGCGGCGAGAAGGTGCCGACACTGGAGGTGGAGGAGCATCTGCTCGCCGCCTTCCCGCTGCTCGGAGCAGCTGTGCTGGCCCTGCCCGATCCCCTGATGGGGGAGCGCACCTGCGCCTGTGTGGTGCCTCAGGACAGCGCGCACCCGCCGACCCTGCGGGACGTACAGGCCGTGTTCAGGGGGCGGGGAGTGGCCGCGTACAAGGTGCCCGACCAACTGGTGGTCCTGGAGCGGCTGCCGGTGACCGGCGTCGGCAAGGTCGACAAACGGGCCCTGCGCGCGCACCTGGGATCCTGACCGACCTGCGCTCATGTCGTCTTCTGGGACGCATGCGTGCGCGACAGCAGTCCGTCCACGATGGCCACCAGACCCTCGCGGTGGGTGTCCCGGGTGGTGATCTCGTCCCACCGGTCGGCGAGCGAGGCGAGCCGGGGGAACTCCTCCGGCGTCAGGGTGGCGAACGCCTTGTCGCGGTGCGGCGGACGCTCGAGCCCCGCGTGGTGCCGCTCGCGGTTCACCCGGATGGTCAGCTCGCCCGCCGTGTAGTACCAGATGACGCGGTAGGCGTAGACGGCCTCCTCCGGGGTGAGTCCGCACTGGATCCCGGCGTCGATGATGTTCTCCACGATCCACAGCGCGGACACGGCCATCAGGTCGTCGGAGGCGAGGACCTCCACGATCCACGGGCACTCGGCGAGGATGTCGTGCAGCGCCTGGCTCGCCGAGATCAGCCGTTCACGCGGATCGGCGGGCAGCTCGGGGCGCGGGAACCGCTGGGCGTGACGTTCGAGCAACAGGAGCAGCAGTTCGTCCTTGTCGCGCACGTAGTGGTAGAGCGCCATCGCGGTGCTCGACAGCTCCTGCGCCAGCCGGCGCATCGACAGGTGCTCCGGCCCCTCCTCGTCCAGGACGTGCTGGGCCGCCGTGAGGACGGCCTCCTGGGACAGGCGGGGCGGGCGGCCGGTTCTGCCGGTGCGCCGGGGCTGAGACGTCATCGCTGTGTCTTCCTGTCGCTCGTGCCGGGTGCGGAGTGGGCCGTCGCTCGTGGGGGCGGTGGCGGTCCGGCCCGCGTACGCGGTCGCCCGGCCACGCCACCGGCGGGCGGCCTCATCCGGGACGCCGGGCGGCCCGCGACGTCGTCATCGTGCCCGGCTCGCCTGCCAGGACCTCCGTCGTCCGCGCGGTCGTCCGCGGAAGGTGACGCACGATCCAGTCGGCGGTGTCCCTGGGTGGCAGCGTAGCCGCCATGACGTGGATACCGGACGGGACCCGGTCCCTTGTGACCTCGTGCGCGGTGATCGAGGCGATCACCCCCACGAGTCCGGTCACGTCGGTGCAGTGCAGGAGCGCGCTCCTGCGCACGGGGACGCCGTCGGCCTTCAGTCCGTCGAGGGTGCCGTACATGATCTGGTACGGGGGGCTCCCGGCCGCGTCCCGCACGCTCACCTGGGCCAGTTCTCTGGCGGCGGCCATGAGCGCCCCGCCGTCGCCCGCCCCCGGCCGGCGCAGGGCGAACCGGTCCAGGAACGCGGGCACACCGGGCCCCTTGAGCACCTCGTGCCAGTTGGCGTCCTGGAGCCGCAAAAGATAGGCCTGCTGCCGCAGCTCCTCCGGGAGGACGTGACGGACGGCGACGGCGTGGGACGGCGGTGGCGCGGGCGACGCGAACGCCTGTGGGACGGGAGGGACTTCCTCGCCCCGCGGTCCTTCGCCGTCACCGGCACGGCGGTCCTGGGAAGGCCCGTCAACGGGGAGGTCGAGCGCCCGCCGCTTGCCGAGCAGGCAGGAGACCGCCGTATGGGACGGGATGGCGCCGAGGCCGCCCCACCAGCCGCTGAAGCGGGTCGGGGAGTCGAGCCCGTCGGCCAGCCAGCGCGGCACCCAGCCGGCCAGGGTGCCCGAAAGGCCCGTGAAGAGCACGGCCGAACAGGTTCCCTCCGGGGTGCGCGCGCCGCCGTCGTCCGTCATGCCCACGTAGTGGACGTCGGCCGCGAGAACCGCGGCACGGACCCGGCCGCGGAGCGAGAACGCGGTCCCGGAGCAGTCGAGTACGGTGGCGCAGCCACGGGTGAAGTGCATCAGGCTCTGGCTGTCGCGGGCGTCGACCACCGCGGCCTCCGCGCGGTCGCCCAGCGTCCGGGCGAACTGCCAGGCCCGGTCGGCGGAGCGTCCGCCGATCCGCAGCCGGTAGCCGTGTTCGTCGGCGAGGAGGCGGGCCGCGGTCGCGCCGACGTGCCCGTACCCGCCGAGGATTCCGATCATGGGTGCCGTGCCGATGCTCATGCGTGTTCTCCCGGGTGTGCCGGACGCCCGCGGAGCAGTCCCTCGACGATGTCCTCCAGGGCCTCCCGGTGGGTGTCCCGCGCGGTGAGCGAGGACCAGCGGTCGGCGAGCGAGGTCACACGGGGGAAGTCGTCGGGCGACAGGGTGGCGAAGGCCCGCTCGCGCTGCGTGGGGCGGGTCAGTTCGGCGTGGTGCTGGTGGCTGGTCGTGCGGATCAGGAGGACGCCGACCGTGTAGTGCCAGATGGCCTGATGTGCCTGGGCCGCCTCTTCGAGGGGGAGACCGCACTCCACCGCCGCGTCGAGGAGGGCCTCCATGACCCAGAGCGCGGACACGGCCAGGAGGTCGGGAGAGGCCAGGATCTCGTGCAGGAAGGGGTACCGCGCGAGGACGTCGTGGAGGAGTTGGGCGGCCGCGAGGAGTCTCTCGCGCGGGTCCTCGGGCAGGATCGGCCGGTCATGGCCCCGGGACCGGGAGGCAACGAGCAGGAGCAGCAGTTCGTGCCGGTCGCGCACGTGGTGGTAGAGGGCCATCGGCGTGATGGAGAGCTCCCTGGCGAGCCGTCGCATCGACAACTGCTGGGGTCCCTCGCTGTCGAGGATGTGCAGTGCGGCCGCGACGATGGTCTCCTGCGAGAGGGGCGCGGACTGACGTGCACCGCCTCTACGCCCGTTGCGGGGCTTCATCTCTGTCTCCCAACCAAGTCGTGGAGCTGTCCGTCCGTGTTCCGACGGGAGGCCGGATCACTGCGTCGTGCTGGGCTGTCCGGGGACGGTGGTGACAACGACAGGAGTCCAGGCTACAGTTATTGTACGCGTAAGACTTACAAGTATAAAAACTCAGGGGAGGATCCAGTGAGGGAGCGGGCGCGGAACCGGGGGCAGGGGTGGCGCGTGGCGGCGCCGACCCGGAAGCGGGGTCCGGTGCCCGGATGAGACGGACTCTGCCCGCGCACCGCCGCGCGGTGCGCGGGCAGGGTTCGGGCGGCCCGGTCGCCTCCCCCGTGAAAAAGCGCCGGGCCGCCCTCACAGCGGTTGCCGCGGAGGGAATTAATTCGGCCAGATCGCGCGGCGAAAAATGTCCGACAGATGAAATCCGGTCAAGCCGAGGTAAATTCGCGGAGGTGCGCAGAAACGTTGTTGATGCGGGAAGAAGTTGTTAGGTAGAGTCAACCTCGGTTCGGCTGCTCCTGGGTTTTGCCAGGAGGCTCGTAGGGGGATCGGTCGCCCCGGGGATAATGGTTCATTTCTGGAGAACGGCATCCTGTTCGGGGGGAAGGCTTCGCGAGTTTTCGCATGCCCAAGTACCCTGGGCTGCGCTGATGAGTCGGTCGCTACCGGCCATGCTGTCTTGTGATGCTTTCCTGTAACCCAGGATCCAATATTCTCCTGCATTCTCTCCTGTGGAGAACGGCCGAGTGTTTTCCGCCCTTGTAGTGGTCAATTTCGGTCGTTAGCTTCAAGGAGGAAGAGCCGTGGTTTTCCCGTACCAGACAATTACCGTACCCATTGGTGTCGAGCCGTTGGTCGCGGCAACGGGTCTCGTCGCGTCGGGCCTGTTCTCCACCTATGTCGTCTACGAGTCGGCAGACGGCTGGTCGGTGGCCGGCGGGATAGCCGCCGAGGTCATACTGAAACCGGACACCGTGCGATGTACGAAGGACGGCGTCACTGTCGAACGCCCCTGGCAGGGCGATCCGTTGGCCCAGGTCCGGGAATTCCTCGAGGGTCTGGAACTGGCCGACTGGCGGGCGTACGGCTGGAGTGCCTTCGAACTCGCCTACGCCGTCGCCGGCCGTCCGGTCGGCGACGACGTCCTGCTCCATCTCGTCGTCCCCCGGACGGAGACCCGCCTGTCCGGGAACCACGCCCTCGTGCGCGGTCTGGACCCGCAGGAGATGGCCCTCGTCGAGAAGACCCTGACCGGCCTGGAGCCGGAGGAGGACACCAGGTACCGGCCCGTCGTCGTGGACGTCGAGGTCGGCGCCGACGCCTACCGCGCCTCCGTGGACACCGTCCTGGCCCGCATACGCGCCGGAGAACTGCAGAAGGCCGTGGTCTCCCGGACGGTCCCCGTCACCTCCGACATCGACCTCCCGGCGAGCTATCTCGCCGGGCGCCGCGCCAACACCCCCGCTCGCTCCTACCTGCTGAACATGGGAGGCCTCCAGGCGCTGGGCTTCAGCCCGGAGACCGTCGTAGAGGTCGAAGCCGGCGGCGCCGTCTCCAGTCAGCCGCTGGCCGGCACCCGGGCCCTGACCGGCGACGCCGACGAGGACCGGCGGCTGCGCGAGAACCTCCTCGCGGACCCGAAGGAACTCCACGAGCACGCCATCTCGGTGAAGGTCGCGGTCGACGAACTCGCCGGGCCCTGCAAGCCGGAAACGGTGGTCGTCCAGGAGTACATGGTGATCAAGGAACGGGGCTCCGTCCAGCACCTGGCCTCCAGAGTCGTGGGCCGGATGCTGCGGGAGGCCAGCCCCTGGACCGCGTTCGCCGCCGTCTTCCCCGCTGTCACCGCCTCGGGCGTGCCCAAGCACTCCGCGTACGACGCCATCGCAGCCGTCGAACCACGCCACCGCGGCCTCTACGCGGGCACGGTGATGACCGTGGCACAGGACGGCTCGATGGACGCCGCGCTCGCCCTGCGCAGCGTCTTCCGCCGGAACGGCGAGACCTGGCTCCAGGCCGGCGCCGGCATCGTCGAACAGTCCGTACCCGAACGGGAACTGGAGGAGACCAGGGAGAAGTTGAGGTGTGTGGCCGGCTCTCTCCTGGCGCCTCCGGCCGAGCGCGAAGCCGTGGCGCGAGGCGACGCGCCCCAGAAGCATCTGTACGTCTGAATCACTGGCAGAAACGGTCCGCCGACCATGACCACGATCACAGGAGGCGACAGGCAATGCCGATAGCGGGGGAGTCCTTGGCAGTACAGCTGCTCGGGCCGGTGCGGGCCTGGCGGCACGGAAGAGAAGTCGTCCTCGGCCCGCCCAAGCAGCGAGCCGTGTTCGCGTTGCTCGCCGGCCGGACGAACGACGTCGTGAACATCGACCACATCATCGACGCGGTGTGGGGCGGAGACGTCCCGCAGACGGCGGCCAACGGAGTCCACACCTACGTGGCCGGGCTCCGCCGGATCCTCGAGCCCGAGCGCAGCAGGCGGGAGAGCGGTGAACTGCTGATCTCGACCGCCGGCGGATACACGCTGCGGACCGATCCCGAGGCGGTCGACGCCACGCTCTTCGCCCGCCGCCACGCCCAGGCACGCCGCGCACGGGCGGAGGGCAGGCTCCAGGAGGCGCTGGACACCGCCGAGTCCGCGTTGTCCCTGTGGCACGGGGAGGCGCACTCCGGCGTTCCCGGACCGTTCGCGGCGATGGAACGGACCAGGCTCCAGGACATCCGGCTCACGGCCGTCGAGGAGTGGGCCGCCGACATGCTGGCGGCGGACCGCCCGGTCGAGGCGGTCACCGTGCTGCTCGGGGCCGTGGCCGAGGAGCCGCTGCGCGAGAAGCTGCGCTGGCTGCTGATGACGGCGCTGTACCGCTGCGGACGCCAGGCGCATGCCCTGGAGGTCTACTCCGAGACCCGGCGGCTGCTGCGGCACGAACTCGGCATCGATCCCAGCGCCGAACTGCGCACGCTGCACCAGCAGATCCTGACCGGCCGGCTCGTCACCCCGGACACGGCCGACCGCACGGGCGCCGTCACCCTCACCGCCGCGGACGCCCGGACGTCCGCCGCCCCGGAGCCCGCCACGACCCGCATGGTGCTCGCCGAGACACCCAGGCCCGCCCAACTTCCCCCGGTGGCCCGGGGGTTCGTCGGGCGCTCCCGGGAGTTGGAACACCTGACACGGCTGCTCACCGAGAACGACGGCAGAGGGGCCTCCACCCCCATCGTCGTCATCGACGGCCCGGCCGGAGTGGGCAAGACCGCCTTCGTGCTCGAACTCGCCCACCGGCTGTCGGAGCGGTTCCCGGACGGGCAGCTCTACGTCGACCTGCGCGGCACGAGCATGGAGGGCCGTTCGCTGAGCGCCTGCGAGGCCCTGCGCCAGGTGCTGCGCAGCCTCGGGGTCGACGACGCCCGTATCCCCACGGACCTGGCGAGCCGCGCGACGCTGTACCGGAGTCTGCTGCACGGCAAGCGCGTCCTCCTGATGCTCGACGACGTGCTCAGCGCAGACCAGTTACGGCCGCTGATCCCCGGTGGGTCCTCCTGTGTGCTCAGCACCGGCCGACAGCGCCTGGGCGGCCTCGCCGTTCGTGACGGCGCGCATCTGCTCCGGCTGGACCCGCTCGGCACCCAGGACGCCCTGGCACTGCTCCGCTGCCTGAGCGGGGACCGGCTGCGACGCCAGGAGGCCGTGGCCAGGCGGCTGGTGGGACTGTCCGGCGGACGGCCCCTGGCACTGCGCATGATGGCCGAGACGCTGGCTGCCAACCAGGACGTGCCCCTTGCGTCACTGGTCGAGCACTTCGCCGACGAGCACGGGCGACTCGAGCGGCTGGCGTCGGGAGGTGACCCCTCGAGCAGTCTGCACGCCCTGTTCGAGACGTCGTACCAGGCGCTGCCCGACGAGGCGGCGAGGATGTTCCGGCTCCTCGGGCTCTTCGGCGACGGGCTGATCACCGTGTCGGCCGCGGCCGACCTGACCGGCACCACCGAGCCGGAGGCGGCCGGCACGCTGCGGCTGCTGGCGCACCGCAACCTGCTCGTCGAGGCCGGCCGGGGCGAGTACCGGTTCCACGAGCTGATGCGGCTCTACGCGGCCGAGTGCGCCGAGCGCGAGCCGCTCACCCACCGCAGCGCAGCCGTCGCACGTCTGCTGCAGGCGACCGCCTCGGTCGCCTGAGTGCTGTCCCGTCCTCCCCGACGGGAACGCGACGCGGGCCGGGAGGCCCCGCCGGATAGCCGAAACGTCCGCACACAGCCCGTGTGCGGACGTTTCCGCGCGCGGCGCCGCGCCCCGGTCCACCCCCGGATCACGGACGACGTTCGGGGCCCGCAGGCGGGCCCCAGAGACCGTTCAGAGCATCTGTAGGTGACTGAAGCAGAGTGGTCGCCATGGGCAGTAATCAGGTGGCACTACTCCTCTTCGACCTTGCGTTCATCCTCGTGCTGGCCCAGGGACTCGGGCACCTCGCCACCAGGATCGGCCAGCCGCCCGTCGTGGGCGAGATCCTCGCGGGAGTCCTCCTCGGGCCGACACTCCTCGACGGGGCGGTCTCCGACGCCCTGTTCCCCCACGGGATACGGCCGTTGCTGAGCGCGATGGCCGATGTCGGCGTCACCCTGTTCATGTTCGGTGTGGGACTGGAGATCGAACGCCAGGCGCTGCGCGGCCGAGGGCGGATGGCCGCGGCCGTCACCCTCGGATCGACGGCGGTGCCCTTCGTACTCGGCTCCGGACTCGGCTACCTCCTGCTGCGCAACCACGAGACCGACCAGAAGGCCGCCTTCATCGTCTTCATCGGCCTGGCCGTGTCCGTGACCGCCTTCCCCGTACTGGCCAGGATCCTCTCCGACCGACACCTCGGCGCCACCACGCTCGGCGGCATCGCGCTGGCCTCGGCGGCCCTTGTCGACATGGTCGCCTGGACCGCCCTGGCCGGGGTGCAGGCCGCGATCGGGAGCGGCGGCGCCCACTGGCGGGTGGCCCTCATGATCCCGTTCGTCCTGGTGCTGGTCCTGGTCGTACGCCCCTGGCTGCGCCGCCGCACACGCCGGGGCGACGGCCAAGGGCCCGCGCCGTCCTGGTGGTACCCGTTGGTGCTGATCGGCGCCCTGCTCTGCGGCGCGGCGACCGAGGCCATGGGCATGCACTACATCTTCGGTGCCTTCCTCTTCGGCCTGATCATGCCGAGCGAGGGCGCCGAGCGGCTGCGCGCCGACCTCATGCACCGCACCCACACGGTGACCGCCGTTCTCCTGCCCGTCTACTTCGTCGTGGCCGGACTCAAGGTGGACCTCAGGGGATTCGGCTGGACGGAGGTCACCGAACTGGCTGCCGTTCTCCTGGTCGCCGTGCTCGGCAAGTTCGGCGGGACGTACCTGGGTGCCCGGAGCACGGGGCTGCCTCCCAGGGCCGCCACGGCGCTCGCCGCGCTGATGAACACCCGCGGTCTCACCGAGCTGGTCATCCTCGGCGTCGGACTCCAGGCAGGGCTGCTCGACGGCGGGCTGTACTCCCTCCTGGTCGTCATGGCACTGGTGACCACGGCGATGACCGGCCCCGTGCTGACCCGGACGTACGCGAAGCCCGTGACCGTGCCGGAGACCACACCCGGGCAGCCGGACCGCTCCTCCGTCACCACCCCCGCCGCGTAGCGGAAGCAGGACAAGGACCAGAAGGAGACGCAGACATGCCCTCGGCCGAACTCCGGGAACCCGTCCGCCCCGGCACCCGTCGTCAGGATCAGCCGGCCGGGTCGGTCCGGACCCTCGACGGACTCTTCACCCGGGCCGCCCGGCGCCACCCGCGCGCCGTCGTGGTGCGTGAGGGGCCGCACGTTCTCACCTACGGCAAGATCGATCTCCTCTCCGACCAGCTCGCCACGGCGCTGCTGAGGGCCGACGTACAGCTGGGGGACCCGGTCCTCGTGCACTGCGGCGACCACCGGCGGACGCTGGTGGCCCACCTGGCGGTCCTGAAGGCGGGCGGGGTGTGCGTCCCGGTGCCCCGCGACCTCCCTGTCTCACAGATCCGCCGGATCGCCGTCGTCAGCGGCGCCGACACGGTGCTGTGCTGCGGCGGCACGCAGGAGGCGTGGTGGCACGACGACGACCGCATACGGCGGTTCGTCCTGGACGACCCCGAGCTGTGGAAACGGCTCGGAGCACGTCCCCTGGACCGGGCGCTGCCCCGCTCCGCACCCGCCGAGCCCGCCTATCTGCTGCCGGCCGGGGAGGGCGGGGCGTGGAGTTCGGCCCACCTCGTGGACCACCGGGCCTGGCATCTGGCGATGGCCGCCAGGTCCTCGCAGACCGGACCCGCCGGCCCGACGGTCACCGTCACCGAACATCCCACCGGACCGGCCACCCTGTCCGCGATGTGGTGGGCCTTCGGATCCGGCAGCACGCTGCACGCGTGGCCGGGCGAACCCGCCGCGGGCCCCGGCGGGGGCGTCGCGGTGTACGAACCGCGGGAGTACGCGCGCGTACTCGACACCATGGCGCGCGAACCCCGTCCGCCGCGGCCCCGGATGATCCTCCTCGTGGGCGCCCCCTGCCCGCCCGAACTGGTGGCCCGGCACGCCGGCATCCTGCCCGACACGGTCCTGCGCGCCGAGTTCGCGCCCGGCGGGAGCGTGTTGCCCTGGGCGGTGAGCACGTGTCCCGCCGGACAGGACGACATGTCCCGCGGTGCGAGCCCGGTGATCGGGGCGGCGCCCGGCGTGCGGCTGAGCGTGCGCGGGGCCCTGGGGGAGAACCTCCGCACCGGGCAGGCGGGGGAGGTGTGCGCCCAGGGGCGGACCCTGCCCTTCGACGTCATCGGCGACGGCTTCGTCTCCGGCCGGGGAGGGGCTCTCCTGCGTTCCGGCTTCGCCGGACGGCGGAACCAGGACGGGGACATCGTCCTCACGGGCCTGCGCCACGCAGGCACGCCCCACCACTGGGCGAGCGGCGAGGACGACGTGGCCTCGACCCCACCGGGCCGCGGCCGCGTCGTCCTCGCCGTTCCCTCCCGGACGCACGGCCCCGATGTGTGTGTGACGTCGTGATCAGCCGGTTGTCCGAAGCCGCCCCACACCGGCACGGTGTCAGGCGGGCTCGTCGCTCCCGGCCGTGATCCACTGCCACTGGGTGTACGAGTCCCAGGCGAACTGCGCCCCGTGCCGGGCGCCGTTGCCCGAGGCGCCGAAACCGCCGAAGGGCACCACCGCCTGGTGGTTGACCGTCTGGTCGTTGATGTGGATCATGCCTGTCCGCAGCCGGTCGGCCAGACGTCGACCGCGCTCGACCGAACCCGTCCGCACCGCGGCCACCAGGCCGTACTCGGTGTCGTTGGCGACGGCGACCGCCTCGTCGTCGTCCTCGACGACGACGACCGGCGCCACCGGACCGAAGATCTCCTCGGTGAACGCCCGCATCTTCCGGGTCACCCCGGTGAGGACGGTCGGCGGGTAGAACGGCCCGTCCGGGACGGCACCGCACCGCGGTTCGGCGCCGGCCGCGATGCTGTCGCGGACGATCCCGTGGGTGCGCCGCAGCTGACCGCCGTCGATCATCGGACCCAGGTCGACTCCTTCGGTCCACGGATCGCCGACGGTGAGCCGCCGGGCCTCCTCGACCAGTCGGCGTACGTACTCCTCGGCGACCGACGCGTGCACGAGGTGCCGCCCCGCCGCCATGCAGATCTGGCCCTGGTGGAAGAAGGACGCGAAGGCTCCCGCCGCCGCGGCCGCTTCCAGACCGGCGTCGTCGAGCACGATCAGCGCGTTGTTGCCGCCCAGCTCCAGCGAGACCCGCTTGAGGGTGCGCCCCGCCACCGCTCCCACCTCCCGGCCGACCGCCGTCGAGCCGGTGAACGACACCATCGCCACGGCCGGGTCGGCCGTCAGCGCGCCGCCCGCGACCGCGTCGCCCGGCAGCACGTGCAGGACCCCCTCCGGGAGCCCCGCCTCCTCGAAGAGACGCGCCACGACCAGGCCGCCCGAGACCGGTGTGCGGACGTCGGGTTTGAGGATGACGGCGTTGCCCAGGGCGAGCGCCGGTGCCACCGAACGCAGGGCGAGCAGCAGCGGCACGTTCCACGGGCTGATCACCCCGACCACGCCCAGCGGCACCCGGCGGGCCTCGCTCGACCGGCCCGGTGCACCGGGCAGCACCTGTCCGTGCGGCTGGGTGGGCAGCGCCGCCGCCTGGAGGAGTTCCTCCACCGTGTCCGCGATCTCGGTCTCCGCCTTGGCCCGTACCGCACCGCCCTCACGGATCAGCCACTGGGCGACCTCGCCGCGGTGTTCCTCCAGCACGGCCGCCGCGCGCCGCAGTACCGCCGCACGGGCGGCGGCGGGCAGGGCACCCCACGCCGGCTGCGCCCGCGCCGCCCCGGCCGCGGCACGAGCGACGTCCGCCGCGTCGGCGACACCGACCTGGGCGAGCCTCTTCCCCGTCGCCGGTTCGAGCACCTCGACGACGGCGTCGTCGGACGTGGGCCGCCAGCCGTCGCTGAACACCTTCCCGGCGAGTCCGACCGTGTCGACCAGGTTCGTCATGGCTCCTCCTGACGTGCTGATGTGGTCCTCGCCTGCGTTCGCGCGCCGGTCAGACACTGTCGGCGTGGCTCGTGACGGGTACGTCGATGAGGACGGGCTCCGCCCCCGCGGCGGCCCGCGCCACGGCCTCGGCGAGGTGGTCCGTCGAGCGGGCCCGTACCGCGGTGATGCCGAAGAACTCGGCGACACGGGTGAAGTCGAGTTCCGGCGGCGCGAGATCCAGGCCGTCGGGGCCGTCCGCTCCGTCCCCGAGGCCCAGGAAGTCCGTGGCGGGCGTCAGATCGAGCCGTGGCGCCGGGAACTCCGGGCCACCGGCGCCGCGACGCGCGGCCCGGCTCCGTCGGGCGGCGGTTTCCTTCAGGGTGCGGTACTCGCCGTTGTTCATCACCACGAAGGTGACCGGGACGCGGTAGTGCGCGGCGCTCCACAGCCCCTGGAGTCCGAACAGGGTGCAGCCGTCACCGAGCACGGCGACCACCGGGCGGCCGGGATCCCCCATCCGGGAGCCGATCGCGGCCCCGATGCCGGAGCCCAGCCCGCCACCCACCGTGTGGACATAGGAACGGGGACGCTCCAGCGGCAGCACGCTGCGCAGCAGCAGCCCGCTGGTGATCGCCTCCTCCACCACGACGGAGTCCGCCGGGAGCCCTCGGACGACGGCGTGCACAGCGGCCAGCGGGTCCATCGGGGCATCGCCGTAGGCCGCCAGCGCGCGCTTGTGCACGCGGGCCCGGGAGGCCTCGTGCGCACGGCCGGCCGCCTCGGTGCGCGACGGCGCCTCCGGCACCTTCCCGGCCAGCTGCGCCGCGAGCGCCGCGAGCGTGGCCCGGATCCCGCCGACCAGAGCGAGCGCCACGGGGAAGGTCCGCCCCGGTTCGCCCGGGTCGTCGTCGAGCTGGATGACGGCGGTGCCGGCGGGGATGGGTGAACCGGGCTCGTAGTGGTGCGCCATGAACGCCCGGGTGCCGGCGATGAGCACCACGTCGTGGCCGTCGAGAGCCGTCCGGATCGCCGAGTAGCGGGCGTCGAGCATGCCCGCGTAGAGCGGATGCACGGTGGGGAAGTCCACGCCGTCGTGCATCGGCTGGTGGAAGACGGTCGCCCCGGTCGCCTCGGCGACCGCCACCAGCTCGGCCACGGCGCCGTCGCGTCCCACCCCGTCGCCCGCGACGATCAGCGGTCGCTTCGCGGCGGCGAGCCGCTCGGCGGCCTCCGGCCATGCGGCGGCGGCGCCGAGGCCGCCGAGTCCCGACCTCGGAGCGGGCGGCGCGACGGGCGTCTCCTCCTCCAGAAGGTCCATCGGGATCGAGAGGAAGACCGGGCCCGCCGGTGGCTGGACGGCCAGCGCGAAGGCCCGGCGCAGCATGCCCGGGAGGTCATGGGCGTGCTGGACGTCGAAGGTGTGCTTGACCGCCGCGCGGGCGATCCCCACCAGGTCGCCGGAGAGCATGGGGTCCTGTGCCAGATGGCGCCGGTCCTGCTGCCCCGCGGTCACCACCAGCGGCGTACGCGAACGGCCGGCGTTGAGGAGACCGACCATGCCGTTGGCGAGCCCGGCGGCGATGTGCAGGCTGACGAAGGCGGGGCGGCCCGTGGCTCGGGCGTACCCGTCGGCCATCGCGACCACGGAGGCCTCCTGGACCCCCAGGACGTACTGGAGGTCGGCGGCCGCCGTGACCGCCTCGACGAAGGGGAGTTCGGTCGTGCCCGGGTTGCCGAAGACCCGCGTCACGCCCTCGTCGCGCAGCACCTCCAGCATCGCGTCGACGGGCCTCATGAGCCGCTTCCCGTCCGACGGTGCGCGAAGGCACCGGCGCTGAATCTGTCCACCTTGTCGATGACGTCGGCGCTGTAGAGCCGCAGCGCCTGTTCGAGGGCGAACTCGGCGGCGTACGCGCGCAGATGGTCCATCGGCTCCTCGGCGAGATTGATCATGTGCCGGTTCGGGACCACGGCCGGGCTCGCCAGCCGGGCGACCGCGGCCTCGACGCTCGCGTCCATCAGCTTGGGGTCGACCACCTCGTCGCAGACGGCGCCGGCCTCGGGCTCGCGTGCCCAGAGCTTTCGGCCGGACAGGATGACCTGCCGCGACAGTCGCCCTCCCGCGAGCGCGGTCAGCCGGAGGTTGGCCATGCCCGGCACGATGCCCTCCTGGGCCGCCGGAAGGCTGAAGTAGGAGTCGGCGGCGGCGATGACGTGATCGACGGCGAACAGCATCTGCATGCCACCGCCGATCGCGAAGCTGTCGACCGCGGCCACCCACGGCTTCTCCACCAGCGGCCGGGGCCAGGCGTCGTCGACCCGGACACCGCGGATCAACTTGTGGAGGTGGCCGAGTTCACGGCGGAGCAGGAAGTCCACGAACGAGATCCGGCCGTAGTGCAGATCGACCAGGTTGATCCCGGCGCAGAACACCCGCCGGCCCTGGTAGCGCGGGTGGGTCATCTTCCCGCCGCGCAGCACCCCCACCTTGACACGGTCGTCGAGCAGGGCGAGGTCGACGGCCGTCTCCAGGTCGTCCACGAGCCGGTCGTCCTCGGCGTTGAGGAACCGGCCGTTGCACAGGGTGAGGTGAGCCGCCCGGTCGATCCTCTCGAGCCGGACGGTGCCCAGTTCGAGGCTCCCCGTCCGGTCGAACTCGCCCAGCAGCGACCGGGCGCGCCGGGTGGGCCGCAGCAGGGCCTGCATCAGATGCGGGCCGGCCTGCGGCGAGCGCAGCACCCAGTGGAAGAAGAGGCCCTGGTCGATCTCCCGCCCGTCCTTGTCGGCCTGCGTCGCGCACTCGCGCTCCGCCGCCATCTGTGCCTCGGTCGGGGTGAGCCCGGGAAAGGCCTCGGACGCGGCCAGCACGAGCTCGGACAGCGAGCGCTGTTCCCGCAGGCCACCGGTCAGTTCGTGGTAGACCCGCTCGGCGTGCAGTGCCAGGAACGCGCTGCGCACGCGCCGTTGGCCGGCGATCACCTCGGCGGCGAGCTGCTGCTGGCCGGGATCGCGCCCTGCCTTGGCGGGGAGTTCCGCGAGCAGCTTCTCGGCCTCGGCCGTGGAGGCCATCAGGGCGTTGGCGTCGGCCAGCAGCGAGCCGCTGAGGACGGGTGTCCGCGCGGGCCACCGCTCCGCGTCCGCCACGGGAGGTGTCGTCATGTTCCCTGCTCCTTCCGTGCCGCTCATCACGCGGTGCCGCGGGCGCCCGCGAACTCGCCCCTTGTCCGGCGCAACGTCCGGTCGCAGGCGGCGAGATGCTTGCCCAGCGCCTCCTCGAAGGCGGTCACACCGGCCTCGATGACGAGCTGCCGACGGATCGCCAGCTCGGCGGGGTCCAGCCGGGCGAAGCGCTCTGCCAGACGGGCGGCGACGGCGGCCGGGTCCTTGGCGGTCTGGTCGATCAGCCCCATCGCCAGGGCCCGTTGCGCGGACAGTTCGGCGCCGAACAGGACGAGTCGGCGGGCGTGGAGGCCGCCGAGCTGGTTGGTGAGGCGGTGCACGGCCATGCCGGCCCAGACGCCGTCGTTGTGCACAGGAACGTTGATACGCAGCCCCGGCGCGCCGATCCGGTGGTCGGCGGTGAGGAGCACGTCGAGCGCGGGACCGCTGCAGACGCCCTCGACGGTCACGATCTTGGCGAACCGCCCCTGTTCGAGCCGCCGCAGCGCCTTCTCCCAGCGGCTCACCACATCGATGCCGACATCGCCGGGCCAGTTCTGCGCCGGGCCCGTGCCGGACAGCCGTATCACGGCGCTCGTACCCCCCGTGTCCTCCTGGCGGTCGCAGAACGCGTTGACGTCGGCGACCAGCAGCGGGCACAGCGGGCGGGTGCTGTCGATGTCCAGGGTGTGCGGGGACGGGCCCTGGGCGAGGTCGGAGGAAGACATGTCTGACTCCTGATCGTCGGTGTGGAAGAGGAACGCGAGAGAAGAGGTCCGGCGCGGGGGCCGTTCAGTAGCGGACGAGCGCCGTCTCGAGCGTCGAACCGGGGCCCATCGTCATGAGGACGCCGTAGTCGCCAGGGCGTGTCACGCCTTCCCGCAGCTGCTGCTCGTACGAGAACAGGAAGGAGCCGCTGGAGAGGTTGCCGTAGTCGCGCAGCACGTCGGTCGTGTGCCGCACGTCGTGCCGGGTGAGGCCGAGGTTGACCGACACCGAGTCGATGACCTTCTTGCCTCCGGAATGCACCAGCCAGTGCGCGATCTGACTGCGCCGCAGCCCGGTCCCGTTGAGCAGATCCGAGACGACGCCCTCGGCGTGCGCGCCGACCACGTAGGGCACCTCGCGGTCCAGGTAGAAGCTGAACCGGCCCTGCTTCTCGTCCCAGTCGTAGCGCATGGCGTCGACGGCGTCGGGGACGATGCAGCTGGCGTACTTCAGTACCTGCGGGCCGGGATTCTGCGGGTCGTGCGAGACGGCGATCGCCGCGGAGCCGTCACCGAAGAGGCTGTTGACGACGGAGGTGCGCATGGTGCCGTCGAAGACGTACGCCGCCGAGCACACCTCGATGCACACCATCATGGCGATCTTCCCGGGGTTGGCCGAGGCCCAGCCGGTGGTCGCGTTGAGGGCGTTGAGGCCCGCGTTGCAGCCCATGCCGACGATGTCGAGACGGCTGCAGTCGGTGGGGATGCCCAGCTCCCGGATGAGCAGGGCACTGAAACCGGGCGTCAGCAGGCCGGTCGAGGTCACACAGACCAGATAGCCGATGTCGCTGACCGCGGCCTCGATGCGCTTGAGGCAGGACTGGAGCGCACGGGCGCCCATCTCGGTGCCCCGGGCCTTGTGCTTGGCCAGCAGTTGGCCCTGGGTCTCGCTCTGCGGCCGGCCGTCGTCACCGTACGGCGGAACGTTCAGGAAACGCCGGTCTATCGCACTGTTGAGGAACACCGAACGGATTCTTCCGTCCTGGATCCCGTACATGTCCAGGAGATCCTCCTGGGAATAGGATGAATCCGGGGTCGCGGTCCCGACACCGAGAATGGTCGGTCCGGTCCGTGTTTCCGCCCAAGGCGTCGTTTTTTCACGGAGGATCACTTTGGCTGCCCCTCGCTCATGTCGGTGGAAAGGCTTTCGATGACCTGTGAAAGAGTCGCGGATTCAGCCTAGTCGAACAATTGAGGAATGCGGATACCCCTCCTTCTGTGAAGGCGGTCACCGTGCTCCCTAGGGGGAATAGGGGGTCGAATTCGAATGGGCCTCGGCGAGTAAGGGGTCCGCCCCCGCCGTGTTTTCCATTTTCTCCAGGAAAACCGGGAGGTCGGTGCGGCTGCGCACCTGGAGCTTTCGGTAGACCTGCGTCAGGTGCTGCTCGACGGTGCTCACTGTGATGCACAGCCGCCGCGCGATCTGCCGGTTGGTGCACCCCTGCGCGGCCAGACCCCCGACCCGGCGCTCGGCCGCGCTGAGTTCCGCCGCGCGGTCGCCGCCGAGGCGAGGCCCCCCGGAAGCGGCCCCGGCCGAGGGCGCACCCACGAGACCCGGTTGCAGGGACCGGGCGAGGCGCTCCGCGTGGCAGTCCCGCGCAGCCCGCCAGGCCCGGCGCAGGGTTGGCCTGGCCCGTCGTGAATCGCCGGTCGCGGCGTAGGCGCCGCCGAGGTCGGCCAGTGCGTGGGCGTATTCCAACCGGTCACCGGCCGCCTGCGAGGCCTCGGCGGCGTCGTTGAGCAGCGGCGGCCGCTCGTGCGCCTCCAGGGTCGCGGCCAGATGCCGCAGCGCCCGGCCGAGTGTGCGCTCGTCGTCGGCGGGAAGGCCGTCGAGCTGCTCCTCCAGGAGCGTGCGCGCCTCGTCCCGGCGGTCGAGGTGCACCAGGGCCTGCGCGGCGTCGATCCGCCACGGCGACTGCCGGGGGCCGTCGGCCGCCCAGTCGCGCAGGAGCCGGCAGCAGGTCCTGAAGTCGCTCAGCGCCGCGTAGGGCCGGCCGACCGCCAGGTGGTACTGCCCGCGCGCCCGCAGGTACCGCAGACCGAACGGTGTCTCGAGCATCGCGGCCGGTACCGGCATGTTCAGATACGCGGCGGCGTCCTCGTCACGTCCCGTCTCCACCGCGGTGACGAGCAGACAGGCAAGAGGCGCGCCGGCCAGCACGCCCCAACTCGCCATGGAGGTCTCGTCCAGGGCCGCGGACCCCAGCTCGGCGGCGGCCCGCAGGTCACCCCGGAGCAGCGCCGCGTCGGCGCGTGCCGCAGTGAACAGGCCCTGCCAGTCCGGGCCGTCGTGAGCCGCCGCGTCCGTGAGCATCGGCAGGCACCACGGCGCCACCGTCGCCAGGCGTTCGGGCCTGGCCAGCGCGAGCAGGCCCAGGCAGATGCGGGAGAGCGGTTCGTCGGTGCGCACGCTCTGCCAGAGATGGTCGCCGGACGCCGCCACATCGCCCCGCACGTCCGTGAGCCCTGTGCCGACGAGGAAGGAGGTGACGCGCGGATCGACGGGCGCGGAGGCCGGGGCCCCGGCACCGGTGCCCGCATGGCGGTGCTGGGCGGGATAGCAGAGTTCCAGACAGGCGCGCACGGCGGCGAGCTCCGCCGCCTCCGGCCCGGTCGCCGTCGCGGTGAGCCGGTCGAGCGCGGTGGCCGCCTCGTCCACCCGGCCGTGCCAGAGGAGGTACTCGAGCACGGACAGGGACTGACGTCCGCGCAGCAGGCCGCGGTTCACCGCGTCCCCGAGCTGGCCGAGATGGCGCACCGCGCGGGCGGGCTCGATGCGCCATTCGGCCTCGGCGAGCACCGCACGGCTCACGGCGCGCTGCTGCTCGTCGTCGGCGAGGGAGTGGGCCAGTTCGAGGCAGTCGAGTGCGAAGCCGACCTCCCCGCTGGCGGTGGCGCTGGCGGCGGACTCCCGGAGCACGGCCGGCGCCCATGGCTCGTGGGTCTCCCCGGCGGCGATCAGCTGGTGGGCGATCGAGGTGGAACGGCCGCCCTCGGCGTGCAGCATCGCGGCGGCGCGCCGGTGCCATGCGATGCGCCCGGGGGCGCCGAAGTCCCGAAGGACGGCTTCCCGGACGTCCGGGTGCCGGTAGCGGCCCCGGTGCAGCAGACCCGACGCGTCGAGCAGTTCGACGAGTGCGCGGGCCTCGATCGCGCCGACTCCGCCGAGCCGGGCGATGAACTCGGCACGGTGGGTCTCCCCGACCACGGCGACGGCCCGAGCCACGGCGAGCGCGTCCGGTTCGAGACGGTGGAGGCAGCTCACGGCCCGTTCGGCGAATCGGTCACCCACCACCAGACCGGTGGGCGGCTCCACTCCCGCCGACCGGGTGGACGCCTCCCAGTCCTCGGCCAGCGCTCTCACCAGCAGGGGATTGCCGCCTGTGACGGCGAACGCGCCCGCGGCGAGACTGTGCGCCACGTGAGCGTCGAGGTGGTGCGCGAGCAGTGCCGCGACACCGTCGCAGGTGAGCGGGGAGAGCCGGATCTGCGTGCAGTACGGGTGGCGGGACAGCTCGGTGCGCAGATCCGCGTGCTGGGAGCCCGAGCGGTCCTGGTCGGCGAGGACCAGCATGATGCGTGACCGGCGCAGCCGCCGGGCGAGGAAGAGCAGGCACTGGAGCGAGTCGGCGTCCGCGTGGCATATGTCGTCGACCCCGATGAGCAGCGGCTCCTCGGCGCTCATGTCGAGGAAGATCCGGGAGACGCCCTCCAGGACCTCTGGGCCGACCGTGCTGCCCGTACCGGCCCCGCCCCCGATGACGGCCTCGGCCCGCCGGGCGTACCCGGCGCCGGCGCCGTGCAGGAGCTGGCTGAGGAGGCCGAAGGGCAGCTGCCGTTCCGTCGGAGAGGCGGCGGCGCCGAGGAAGCGCACCCGGGCATCCGCCACCCGCTCCGCGAAGGCGTGCAGCAGTTCGGTCTTGCCGACGGCCACCGGGCCTCGGAGGACGACGACGCTACCGGCTCCGCGCAGACAGTTCTCCAACAGGTCGGACAGCTGAGCGAGTTGGGGCTTCCGCTCGACCAGCGCCATCCGTGTGCACCTCCTCGGGCCGTGACGGCTCCAGTCTGCGCGGAGTGCTCTGAAGGAGTGCTGGACGTTCTCTCCCCGAGGCCGGCACGGGGCGCGGGAGTGTGCGGGGCGCGGAAGCGTGCCGTGCGCTGGGTGCGGAGTGCCTGCGAGGCCCCGCACATGGGCGAGTGCCCGGAGGCCCCGGACGTGGGCGAGTGCCCGCGAGGTCCCGCACATGGGCGAGTGCCCGCGAGGTCCCGCACATGGGCGAGTGCCCGCGAGGTCCCGCACGTGGGCGAGTGCCTGCGAGGTCCCGCACGTGGGCGAGTGCCTGCGAGGCGGCTCCGCACATGAAGGACCGGCCGCGCGGGAGATCCGTTCGCGGCCGGTCGGGGTGGGGGTGGGTGAGGTCGATGGCGTCAGCCCCGCTCCGCCGGAGTCCCCTCCTGCGTCCGTACGGCGGGACGGGGCCCGGGGCCGGCTTCCTTGGGGGCAGCCCGGCCCGGCTTGGGGCTCGGGCTCGTGCGGGGGAGGAGGAACACGGCGACGAGGACGGCGAAGACCAGCAGGGCGCTGTTGGACGCGAACACCGTGCCGTACCCGTCGGTGAGCCGTGACCGGGCGGAGTCCGTCGCGGGGGCGTCGGACGTGGCTGCGGCCGCGACCGTGCTCATCGCCGCCAGGCCGATGCTGCCGCCGAGCTGGCGCGCGCTGTTGAGCAGACCCGAGGCCATGCCGGCCTCGTTCGGGGCGACCCCCGAGGTCGCCGCGTTGGCGATCGGGACGAGGAGCGGTCCGATGCCGAAGCTGGTCAGCAGGCACGGTCCGAGGACGTCGACCGGGAAGGTGCCGTCGGGCCTGATCAGGCTGAACCAGTACATCCCGGCGGCGCCGACGATCCCGCCCACGATGAGCAGTTGCCGGGCCGAGAACCGGGCGAGCAGCTTCACCGCGTACAGTGACCCGACGACGAGGCCGAGACAGAACGGCAGGAACGCCAGGCCGGCGCTCAGGGCACCGAACCCGAGGACCTGCTGGAGGTAGAGGGAGACGAAGTAGAAGGAAGTGAAGATCGTGATGGAGACCATCATCATGTACAGGTTCGCGCCGGCCACCGAGCGGTTGGTGAGCATGCGCAGCCGCAGCAGCGGTTCCCGGGCGGCGGTGCCCTCGTAGACGAAGAATCCGGTCAGCAGGACCGCCGAGACGATCAGACCGGCGATCGTGCTCGTCGATCCCCACGCCTCGGTCTCGGTCCTGACCAGCGTGAAGACCAGCAGCGACGTGCCCAGCGTGGCGAGGACCGCACCTACCACGTCGAGCTTGCGGGCTGTGTCGGCCGCACCGGCCGCCGCCACGTGACGATGCGCGAGCCACATGCCGATGAGCGCCATCGGGACGTTCACCAGCATGACCCACCGCCAGTTGATGTACTCCGTGAGCAGACCGCCCACCACCACGCCGACGGCGGCACCGCCGGCCGTGACGGCGCTGTACACGCCGAGCGCCCTGCCGCGTTGCGGCCCGGCCGGGAAACTCGTCGTCAGGACCGCGAGCGCGGCCGGGGCGATCAGTGCCGCGCCCACGCCCTGCGCGGCGCGCGCGGCGATCAGCTGGCCCGGACCCTGCGCGAGACCGCCCAGGAGCGAGGTGATGCCGAACAGCGCGAGACCGATCAGGAGCAGTGGCCTGCGGCCGAACCTGTCGGCGGCCCGTCCGCCCAGGAGCAGCAGTCCGCCGAAGGTGAGGGTGTAGGCGTTGACCACCCAGGACAGTCCCGACTCGTCGAAGCCGAGCGCCGTCTGCATCGACGGCAGAGCGACGTTCACCACCGAGACGTCGAGGGAGACCATGAGCTGGGCGATGGACACGGTCCACAGGACCCCTCCGGGGCTTGTGGTCCGGTCCTCTCGTGGTGGGTTTTTATACATGTAAAAATAGTAGCCTCGCGGGATGGCCTTGTCGAGCGAAAGCAGCGGAGCCCACGCCCTCCGCAGGCGCCGTCGTCTCGGGCCGGCACCTCATCCCCCGTGCGCCCGGGAGGCGTGAAGCAGCTCCGCCGTGAGCCGCGCGGTGGGCTTCACGGTCGCGCAGCAGCCCGCCGCCCAGGCGAGCGCCGTCCGGTGCTCGTGGGCGTTGAAGTCCGCGACCGCGTCGGCCGCGAGGAAGACCTCCAGGTTGTGGCTGAACGCGTCCACCGCCGTGGTGACACCACTCAGGTGCGCGTACACGCCGCAGATCACGAGCTGGTCGCGGCCCAGTTCCCGCAGCTGCCGCGCCAGGCCCGAGCCGAAGAAGGCGCTGTAGCGCCAGGCGGACAGCACGGTGCCGCTCGCGTCCGGGGCCAGCTCGCGCACGATGGCCGCGTCCTCCAGGGCGTCGTCGAGGCCCTTGCCCCAGAAGTCCGTGAGCAGGCCGCGCTCCCCGGGTGCCTGGGTGCCGGGCTGGACGGTGTGGACGACCGGCACGCGCAGCCCGCGGCACGTCCGGAGCAGGGCCGAGCAGTTGGCCAGCAGAGCGTCGAGCGGCTGCGTGCCGCGGGTGTACGGCCGTAGGAAGAAGCCCTGCATGTTCAGGACGAGCAGAGCGGATCGCTCAGGGTCCGCGGTCCAGTCGACCCTGCTCTCGGCGAACTCGTCCGGACCGGGCATCGGATACGGATCGATCACGCGTACGTCCATGGTCTGCCGTTCCCTTCGCCGGGGTCGTCAGGAGATGAAGTCGTACGACAGGAAGGCGTTCTCCATGTCCTCGGCCCAGGACCCGTACCGGCGCATGCCGTACAGCAGGGGCATCGGCCGGCGCAGGGAGGTGACCAGCGTGACGCGGGCCAGCACCACCGTGTGGTCGCCGACGGCCTGTTCGCTGGTGACCGTGCAGTCGGCGATCGTGTGCGCGGCCTCGGTCAGATGCGGCCCGCCCTGCCCGGCCGGCACCCACGGCACCTGGTCGAACCGGTCCGCGGCCCCCGAGCCGAACAGCTCGGCGGTGGACCGCGCGTGCTGATGAAGCAGGTTCACCGACAGTGACCCGCTGTCCTGTACCGCGCCGAGCGTGGGACTGCCGGCCCGTAGACAGACGAGCAGGGTGGGCGGGTCGAGCGCGACGCTGCACAGTGACGTGCATGTCATTCCCCAGGGGATGCCGTCACGGCCCTGCGCCGTCACGACCGAGACACCCGTGGGGAACCCGGCGAACAGAGGGCGGGGATCGGCTTCGTACCGTTGGTGCGACATGAGTCCTCACTCGCCTCGGTCACGGGGGTGCGGACAGGGAACGCCCTGGCCACATGGATTCGCCGTACGGATCCGGCGGTACGCGTCCGCAGGTGCCGACCCCCCTCCGGACGGCCTCGTGGGGCAGGGGCGGGTCCACGAGAACGGCCGGAGGGGAGGCGCCGGGGGGTGGTCCGGAGCCCGGCTCCGGGAGGCCCCCTCCCGGTGGGCCGGTTCAGCGGACCGGGATCAGTAGTGCCCGGCCCCCGTCTCCGCCTCCTTGGCCCGCTCCATGCCCCGGGCGGCGTTGAGCATGCGCTTGCCGATCTCCGGCGGGGCCTGGGTGCGTGACCACTCCTCGGCCGCCGCCATCCGCTCCCGCGTCATGTTGAAGCAGCGGTTCTCCGGCAGTCCGAACTTGTCGGCGTGCGCGATGAAGTCCACTTCCTTCTGGATGTACTCGTGGATCCGCGCGGCGGCGACGTCCGGCTCGACGGTCCCGGCCTCGACCGCCTCGCACAGTTCACGGGTCAGCTCGCCCATGCGGACGTAGGTCTCGCTGATCGGGAGGGGGGACCCCGGGTTCCCGGACCGCTCGGTCTCCAGGAAGACGTCGGGGTCGCCGGTCTCGCTGAACCGGTAATAGGCGTCCTCCACCATCATGTTGCCGCTCATCGTCCCGAGCATCCACGTCCGGTTGACGGCGTTCCACAGCTCGTAGTGGCCGAAGCCGACGAACGAGCTGTAGACCAGGTCGTCGTGGAAGTCGAACAGTCCCTGCTGCAGGGCCTCGACATGGGCGAACCGCTCCTTGGACCAGTCGCCGTCGCGGGAGGCGGCGATGAGCCGCCAGCCCAGCGCGTTGACCAGCTCCAGCGTGTTGGCCAGGCCCCGCGAGTACAGCGCGTCGATGAACCCGGCGGCGTGGGACGTCAGGCAGTAGCGGTCGCCGACGACCGTCTTGGCCGAGTACTGGAGCCGGCCGGTGGAGACCCACGGGCGGACCGCCTTCGCCCCCTCGAACTGCCAGGCGATCTCCGGGAACCGGGCGAGGAAGTCCTGGAACTCCTGCTCCGGGGGCGTGTCTTGCTTCGGGTACTTCCGCGGGTCCAGGGTGAGGCCGACGCTGCACAGCGGGTTGCGGGCCGCGTCGTGGTTGTCGAACGGGATCACCCAGAGCCAGCCGCCGTCGAAGACGTGGTGCAGCGTTCCGTGGTGCCACGGGCTGGGCTGGTCGTGCTGCTGCGCGGTGGGCGAGCCGTCGAACGGCTTCACCCCGATCATGTGCGTGAAGAGACAGCGTGAGTGGGTCCTGGCCCGGGTGGGCGTCTCGCGCAGGTCGAACTTCTCCGCGAGCGGCGAGCGGAACCCGCTGCCGTCGACCACGTACGAGGCGCGGAACTCCTCGCCGTGTTCCGTGCGCAGGACCGCGCCCTCTTCCGGGTCGATGTCGATCTCGGTGACCCGGGTCGCGAGCCGCGCGTCGGCGCCGTACGTGATCGCGACGTGGAACAGATGCGCGTCGACGTCCTGACGGAAGAGGTGGGTCTCGGTGCGCAGGTCGATGGGGACCACCAACTGGTTGATCTCCTGCGGATTCTGCTTCTGTCCCTCGCGGTGGTAGACGAATCCGAAATTCTGCTTCTGGCCGCAGTTGGGGGAGATCTCCTCGATGGTCCCCTTGTAGTTCGACAGGGCCTTCAGCTCGGGCACGTCGTAGCGCTTGGCGATGAGCCGGGCCATGCCCGAGGTGTACGGGATGGTCGACTCGCCCACCGCGAAGCGCGGGTGGGTGCCCGCGTCGAGGATGAGGGTCTTCACCCCGTTGCGGGCGAGCACCGCGCCCAGCATGCCCCCGGCCATCCCACTGCCGAGGATCACCACGTCGTACCGGTCTGTCGCCGCGGAGGCGGAGTTCTTGCCGTGCACCAGTTCTTCCCTTCTTCGGCGTTCGACGGGTCGGTTCAGTTCTCGGCGGCGGCGGAGGACCGGGTCTCCGGGACGAGGTCGTCGACGGTGATGTCCAGGGCGAGGTGCTTGCCGCGCAGGCCGGCCAGGAGCGTGACGAAGTCGTTCGCCGGAGTGTTCTTCTCCTCCGGGTCGATGATCGACTGGGCCAGCTTGTGGTACTCCTCCTTCTTCAGCGACCGGTCGTAGAAGCGCTCCACGAAGGACCGGACCTCGTTGAAGAAGCTCAGGTAGGCGGTGGCGTAGCGCTTGAGCGCGACCTCCTCGATCTCCGGGTACTGCAGGACCTTGTCGATGACCCGGGACAGGATGCTGCCGGCGGTCGTCGCCAGCGCGACACCGGTCGAGATCAGCGGGTCGACGAACGCGGCCGAATCACCGACGGCCGCCCAGCCCTTCCCGTAGACGGTCTGGTTCGTGTACGACCAGTCCCGGGCGCTGCGGAAACCGGCCGACTGGCGTGCGTCCCGCAGCATGTGCTTGAGCTTCGTCGTCTTCTCGACCTCGTCGCGGAACAGCTGTTCGAGACCCTGGTCGCTCTCGCCGGCGACCGTGCTCGGCGTCACGAAACCGACACTGACCGTCCCCTTGTCGAGCGGGATTCCCCAGAACCAGCCGTTCTCGATGCCCTCGATCAGGATGTTGGTGTACTGGTCGCCGGGCAGCCGCTCGCAGTTGTCGAAATACGTCCACACGGCGACGTTGCGGAGCTTGTCGTGCCAGTGGATCTCCGAGTACCTGCGGGTGAGGACCCGCGCCTGTCCCGAAGCGTCCACCACCATGGAGGACCTGACCTCGTACGTCTCCTTGCCGCCGCGCACGGTGAAGCGGACACCCGTGACCCGGTCGTCCTCCTCGACGGGCTCCTTCACCGTGGCGTCCTCGACGACGTACGCCCCCAGTTCACGCGCCCGGTCCAGGATCACCGAGTCCAGGTCGGCGCGCCGGGTGTGGTAGGCGAACGGATAGTCGCCGCCGTCGACGAAGGAGAAGTCCCAGGCCGCCTGCTCGCTTCCCCAGACGAACGTTCCGCCGTTCTTGCGCTCGAATCCGCGCTGCTCCAGCCGCTCGGTCAACCCCATTTCCTCCATGGGGGCCATCACGACCGGAATAAGCGATTCGCCGACGTGGTAGCGCGGAAAACGCTCTCGGTCGAGAATGAGTACCTTGTGTCCGCGCTTCGCGAGAAGTCCGCCGGTGGTGGCGCCGGCCGGCCCGCCTCCGATGACGACGACATCGAATTCAGTGGGTATGCCAGTGAGAGTGGACGGCATGCTCGACCTTCCCGATTCGGCGTGCCACATCCCGCCGAGCGGGCATCCGCAGCACTGCGTTGACTGGACCCAGCCAGGTTCGGGGGTGCGGGCTGAATGCCTTCTGTACAGCCTCTGGACGAATCCTTGTGGAATCCGGAAAGCATGCTGAATCAGGGGAGGAAATAGGGGTTGTATTTTCTCTCCCGAACTTCCTAGCGTTACGCAAGGTGTCTCGCCGGCCACGGCGGAGGTATGAGCAAGCTCAAGCAGGCAGGAGCGTACGAGTGACGCACGTCGAAGACATCCGGCCACTTTCCGAAGTGCTGCGCGGCCATGCGCTCGACCGTCCCGACAAGGTCGCGTTCGCCGACGAGGAGCGTGAGGTCACCTACGCGCGGCTTGCCGAACGCACGGGACGACTCGCCGGGCACCTGGCCGGATCCGGCGTGGAGCGCGGCGACCGGGTCGCGATCCTCCTCGGCAACAGCGTCACGACCGTGGAGAGCTATCTCGCGGTCACCCGCGCCGCAGCCGTGGGCGTACCGGTCAACCCCCAGTCCTCGGACGCCGAACTGGCGCATCAACTCGACGACAGCGGGGCCCGCTTCGTCATCACCGACGGCACCCACCTGCAGCAGGTCGAGCGCATGAGGGCGTCGCGCGAAGGGCTGCTCGTCGTCCTCGCGCACGGCGACGCCCGCGGTGCCGGCACCCTCGCCTTCGAGGAACTCACCGAGAGCGAGCCGGCCCAGGGACCACGGGACGACCTCGGCCTCGACGAACCGGCCTGGATCCTCTACACCTCCGGCACCACCGGTGCGGCCAAGGGTGTGGTCTCCCACCAGCGGGCCTGTCTGTGGTCCGTTCACTCCTCGTACCGGGGCGTCCTCGGCCTCGGCCCCGACGACCGCCTGCTGTGGCCCCTGCCGCTCTTCCACAGCCTCGCGCACATCCTGTGCGTCCTGGGCGTGACCGTCACCGGCGCCACCGCGCGCATCCTTCCCGGCTTCGGCGCACAGGACGTGCTGGAGGCCCTGCGCGCCGAGCCGTTCACCATGCTGCTCGGCGTCCCGTCCATGTACGACCAGCTGGTCGAGGCGGTGGAGGCGGCGGAGGAGACCGGCGGGACGGTCCCGAAGCCGCGGGTCTGCGTGGTCACCGGCGCGGCGACCCGCGCGGCGCTCGCAGCGGCCGTCGAGTCAGTGCTCGGAGCGCCGCTCGTGAACACCTACGGATCTACCGAGACCTGCGGTGCGATCACCATCGGCCACCCCGACTCCCCCCGCCCGCCCGGTACTTGCGGCACCGTGGTGCCGGGCGGCGAGCTCCGCCTGGTCGACCCGCGTACGGGCCTCGACGTGCGGGCCGGTGACGAGGGCGAGGTTTTCGTCAGGAGCCCGAGCCTGTTCCTGAGGTACCACGGCCGGCCCGAGGAGACCGGCGCCGCGCTGCGCGACGGCTGGTATCGCACCGGGGACCTGGCCCGGCGCGACGCCGAGGGGCACCTGACGATCACCGGCCGTGTGAAGGAACTCATCATCCGGGCCGGCGAGAACATCCAGCCCGGCGAGATCGAGGACGTCCTGCGCGGCGTCCCCGGCATCGAGGACGCGGCCGTGACGGGCCGTCCCGATGAGAAACTGGGCGAAGTCCCCGTCGGCTACGTGGTGCCCGCCGCCGAAGGCTGGTCGCCCACCGAGGCGCTGGCGGCCTGCCGGGAGCGCCTCAGCTACTTCAAGGTTCCGGCGGAGCTGTACGAGGTCGCCGCCCTGCCGCTCACCGCCTCCGGCAAGGTCAGCCGCCGCATGCTGCCGCACCTTCCCGCCCGGCTGCGGGGCGTCGGCACCAGCCACCACGACCGCCTGTGGCGCACGCGATGGGTTCGGTGGGAGCCCGAGCCGGCCGGCCCCACCGGCGCGCCGTCCGCGCCGGAGGCGGCGGCCGGCCCGGCGTCGCGCTGGGCCGTGATCGGAGCGGGCGAACCGGCGTTCGCCAAGGCCGTGCGCCGGGCGGGCGGCGTCCCCGAGTCCTTCCCCGACGCGGCGACAGCCCGTGCCGCAGGACCGTTCGACGGCTACCTGCTGGCGTCCGGCGCGCTGGACGGGGGCGTACCGGACGAACTGCCCGCCGGGCTGGACGCGGGCATGCGGGACGGGGTGCTTGGCGGGCTGGAGGCGGGTGCGGGGGCTGAGGTGTTCGGGGCGCCGGGCACGGGCGTGCCGGACGGGGTGGACGCCCCCGAGGCGGACTCCGTGCCGGAAGGGGTGGACGCCCCCGAGGCGGACCGGGCGTCCGGGCCCCGGATCGTCGTCCTCACCCGGGACGCCGTGGCCGGCCGCCCCGACGAGCGGGTGAGACCGGCCGCCGCGGCCGCGCGCGCCCGGCTCCTCGCCCACGGGGCCGGACGGGCGGTCCTGGTCGACCTGGAGCCGGGCGAGCGGACCGAGGACACGTCCGCCGCCGTCTGGCGCACCATCCTTCAAGCGCCCGCGGGGGAGACCGAGTTCGCCGTCCGCGGCGGAGAGGTGCTCGTGCCGCGGCTCGCGCGCGTACGGGCGACGGCCGAGGTCACGGTCACGCCGCGGCGGGGCGGCGCCACCCTCGTGACGGGTGCGGGCACCCGCCTCGCACACGTCCTCGCGACCCACCTCGTCGTGGACCACGGGGTTCGCCACCTCGCCCTCACCGACGCGGACCCGGCCGCGGCCGAGTCCCTGGGCGCGGAACTCACGCGGCTCGGTGCCACCGTGACGGTACGCACCGAAAGCCCGGACACCCCCGAGGGCGCCGCCGCGCTCCTGGCCGCCCTCGGCCCCGACCGCCCCCTCGACACGATCGTTCACCCGGTGGCCGCCCTCGCCGACGCGACAGCGGCGGAACGGCTGCTCACCCTGACCCGCGACACCGGGCACCCGACCCTCACCCTCTGCGGGACGCTCGCCCACCCCGGCACTCACCCCGCCGACCCCGGCACGGCGGCCGCCACGGCGTACGCCGCCGCGCTCACCCACGACGCCCCGCACGCCACCTTCCTGGCCTTCGGCCCGGTCACTGCCGACGGGAACGCCCCCGACGCCACACCGCCGGGCCTCGCCGGGCTCACCGCCCGGGAGGCGGCCGACGCCTTCGACGCCGAGCGGGCCACGGCGGGCGGCCAGGCCCTTGTCATGCGAACCGACCCGTGGACCATGCGGTCCACCGGGGCCGCCCGGCTCCGCCGACTGCTCCGCAAGCCTGCCGACGGCGCCGGCCCGGCCGCCGGCAACGGGTTGCGGGAGCGGCTCGACGGACTGCCCCCCAGGGCACGTGAGCGGACGCTGACCGAACTCGTACGGGACGAGGCGGCACGGGTGCTCGGACTGGACGAGCCCTGGCACATCGAGACCGGCCGCGCCTTCACCCACCTCGGGCTCACCTCGCTCACCGCCGTCGCCCTGCGCGACCGGCTGGCCGCGCGGACCGGCCTGCGCCTGCCCGTGACGATCGCCTTCGACCACCCGACGCCCGCCGGGCTGGCCGCCGCCCTGGACCGCCGGCTTTCCGGCCGCCGGCCGGACGGGGCCACCGGGCAGCGCCCTCCGCGTCGTGAGGACGACCGCGATCACGACCCCGTCGTCGTCGTCGGCATGAGCTGCCGCTACCCCGGCGGCGTCACCTCCCCCGAGGACCTGTGGCGGCTCGTCGCCGAAGGCCGCGACGCGATCGGCGCGTTCCCCACCGACCGCGGCTGGGACCTGGAGCGACTGTTGCGCGGCGACGGCACGGAGCCCGGCACCTCGGCCACCGGCTCCGGGGGATTCCTCGACGCGCCGGGCGACTTCGACGCCGCGTTCTTCGGCATCAGCCCGCGCGAGGCCCTCGCCATGGACCCGCAGCAGCGACTGCTTCTGGAGGTCGGCTGGGAGGCGATCGAACGCGCCGGTATCGACCCGACCGCCCTGCGGCAGACGGACACCGGCGTGTACGTCGGGCTGATGTTCCACGACTACGCCAAGAACCCCGGTCCCCTGCCCGAGGACCTGGAACGGCTTCTCGGCACCGGCACCGCGGGCAGTGTCGCCTCCGGGCGCCTCGCCTACACACTGGGCCTCAACGGCCCGGCCCTCACGGTCGACACCGCCTGCTCCTCCTCCCTCGTCGCCATTCACCTGGCCGCGCAGGCCCTGCGCCGCGGTGAGTGCTCGCTCGCCCTGGCCGGCGGCGTCGCCGTCATGGCGACCCCGAGCACCTTCGTGGAGTTCAGCCGCCAGCACGGCCTCGCCCCCGACGGCCGGTGCAAGGCCTTCGCCGCGGGCGCCGACGGCACCGGCTGGTCCGAAGGCGTCGGCGTCCTCGTCCTGGAACGCCTCTCCGCCGCACGCCGCGACGGCCACCGCGTGCTCGCCGTGATCCGGGGCAGCGCGGTCAACCAGGACGGCGCCAGCAACGGCCTGACCGCGCCCAGCGGACCCGCCCAGCAGCAGGTCATCCGCCGGGCCCTGGCCGACGCGGGCCTCACGCCCGCCGACGTGGACGCCGTCGAGGCACACGGCACCGGGACCGTACTCGGCGATCCCATCGAGGCCAACGCGCTCCTCGCGACCTACGGCCAGGACCGGGACCCCGGACGCCCGCTGCTGCTCGGCTCGCTCAAGTCCAACATCGGCCACGCCCAGTCCGCGGGCGGCGTCGGCGCCATCATCAAGATGGTGCAGGCGATCCGGCACGGCGAACTGCCCCGCACTCTGCACGTCGACCGGCCGGCCCCGGCCGTGGACTGGGCCTCCGGCGCGGTCCGTCTGCTCCAGGAGCGGACCTCCTGGCCGCAGACCGCGGACCGCCGCCGCGCCGCCGTGTCCTCCTTCGGCGTCAGCGGCACGAACGCCCACCTCATCCTGGAACAGGCCCCCGACCTCCTGCCCGACACCGTGCCGACCGGATTACCCGCCACCGTGCCGGTCGTGCTGTCGGCGCGCACCGGATCCGCACTGCGTCGCCGCGCCGAGAACCTGCTGGACATGGTCCGCGAGGACCCGGGGCTCCGTGTCCCCGACCTCGCGGCCGCCCTCGCCACCACCCGTACGGTCTTCCCGCGACGTACCGCGTTCGTCGTGGAAGGCGCCGCGGAACTGGAGCGCCGACTCGCGGCCGTCGCCGCCGGCCAGGATACCGGCGTCGAGCTGGACGGGGCGTCAGCGCAAGCGTCACTGGCCATCGGGTTCACCGGCCAGGGCAGTCAGCGCCCGGAAATGGGCAAGGAGCTGTATGCCGCCCACCCCGTCTTCGCCAAGGCGCTCGACGCGGCCTGCGGCGCCCTCGACCCGCACCTCGACCGGCCGTTGCGTGACGTCATGTGGGCCTGTGAGGGCACGCCGGGGGCCGCGCTCCTCGACCGTACCGACTTCGCACAGGCCGCGCTGTTCGCCATGGAGAGCGCCCTCTTCAGGCTCGTCGAGTCCTGGGGCATCGTCCCCGACCTCGTCATGGGGCACTCCGTCGGCGCGCTGGCCGCGGCACACGCGGCCGCAGTGCTGTCCCTCCAGGACGCAGCCTCGCTCGTCGCGACCCGTGGCCGGCTGATGGCCGCGCTGCCGCCCGGCGGCGCCATGGCCGCGATCGAGGCGACCGAGGAGGAGATCCGTACCGCGCTGGCGACGACGGCCCCCGCCGTGGCCGTCGCCGCGGTGAACGGCCCGCGCTCGGTCGTGGTGTCCGGCGACGAGGAGGCGGTACGGGCCGTCGGTGAGGCGTTCCGGGCGCGGGAGCGCCGGGTGACCGCACTGCGGGTCAGCCACGCCTTCCACTCTCCGCTCATGGACCCCATGCTGGAGGAGTTCCGGGCGGTGGCGCGCACATTCACCTACCGGCCGCCCCTCCTCCCCATGATCTCCGACCTCACCGGTCAGCTCGCCGACACGGCTCAACTCTGTTCGCCCGACTACTGGGTCCGCCATGTCCGAGAGGCCGTCCGCTTCGGGGACGCCGTACGCGCGCTGCCCGGCAGGGGGATCACCGCCTTCCTCGAACTCGGCCCCGACCGGCAGCTCAGCACCATGGCGGCGGACTGCGTGCCCGGCTCCGAACTGGCCTTGTGCACAGGGCTGCGCCGCGGACGGTCCGAGGTGCGCTCGCTCCTCGAAGCGGTGGCCCAGGCCCATGTGCGCGGCGTCCCCGTCGACTGGCAGGAGATCTTCGCCGGACGCCCCGCGTACCCGGTCGACGTGCCGGTCTACCCCTTCGAGCACCGGCGGTACTGGCTCGCGTCCGGGCCGGCGGATGCCGGCGTCCCCGCGCGGGCACCGGCACCCGCCTCCCCGCCGGACGAGCCCTCGGCCGCGGAACGGCTCCGTGCCGACCTGACGCGCCTCTCCGGGGAACTGCGGGAACACACGCTGACCGAACTCGTACGAGCAGAGGTCGCCGCCGTCGCCGGATTCGACGGCCCGCACGAGGTCGAGGTCCACCGCAGCATGACCGACCTCGGACTCGACTCCGTCTCCGCCGTGGACCTGAGCAACCGCCTCGCCGCACGGATCGGACTCGACCTGCCCGCCTCCCTGGCCTTCGACCACCCGACGTCGACGGCCATCGCGCGCCACCTGCTCAACGCCTCGGGTCTCGCCCGGGAAGGCGGGGAGGCCCGGCCATCGGAGGGCACGGTCTTCGGCGACCTGGCCAGGATCGAAGCAGCCGTCGAACGGGAGCGCCCCGACGCCGTCGCGCGCGACCGGCTCGTCGAACGGCTGCGCAGCCTGACCGCGCAGCTCGTCGACGACTCGTCGGGGCACTCCGAGAGCGCGGACGAGACCTCGCTCGGCGACCGGATCGCCGAGGCCACGACGGTCGACCAGCTCTTCGACCTCATCGACAACGAACTGAAGGGACCGTGACGTGACGGGCACCGAGGAGAAGCTGGTCGACTACCTCAAGAAGGTCACCGCCGAGTTGCACGAGACCCGCCGGCAGCTGCGCGGCGCCACGGCGGCGAGCCGCGAGCCGATCGCCGTCGTGGGCATGGCCTGCCGCTATCCCGGCGGCGTGCGTTCGCCCGAGGACCTGTGGCGGCTGGTCCTGGAAGAGCGGGACGCCATCTCCGGGTTCCCCACGAACCGGGGCTGGGACATCGACGGCATCTACGACCCCGATCCGGACCGGCCCAGGACCTGCAACGCCCGCGAGGGAGGCTTCCTGCACGATGCCGCCCTGTTCGACGCGGAGTTCTTCGGGGTCTCGCCCCGCGAGGCGCAGGCCATGGACCCGCAGCAGCGGCTGCTCCTGGAGACCGCCTGGGAGGTGTTCGAGCGTGCCGGGATCGACTCGGCCTCGCTGCGCGGCAGCGACACGGGCGTGTTCACCGGTGTCGTCCACCACGACTACGCGACCGGGCAGGTGCCGGACGCACTGGAGCCCTACCTCGTCACCGGCCTCTCCGGGGGTGTGGCTTCGGGCCGCATCTCCTACACGTTCGGCTTCGAGGGGCCGGCGGTGACGGTGGACACGGCCTGCTCGTCCTCGCTGGTCGCGCTGCACCAGGCGGCGCAGGCGCTCCGCTCCGGCGAGTGCGGCCTCGCGCTGGTCGGCGGAGTGACGATCATGGCGACACCGCGCGCCTTCCTGTCCTTCAGCCGGCAGCGGGGCCTCTCACCCGACGGGAGGTGCCGGGCGTTCGGCGCCGGGGCCGACGGCACAGGCTGGGCCGAGGGCGTGGGAACGCTGCTCGTCGAGCGGCTCTCGGACGCCCGGCGCAACGGCCACCCGGTGCTCGCGGTCCTGCGCGCGACGGCGGTGAACCAGGACGGCGCCTCCAACGGACTCTCGGCCCCCAACGGCCCGTCCCAGGAGAGGGTGATCCGCAAGGCCCTGGCCAACGCGGGCCTCACCGTGCGGGACATCGACGTGGTGGAGGGACACGGCACCGGCACGAAGCTCGGCGACCCGATCGAGGCGCAGGCGCTCCTCGCCACGTACGGCCAGGAGCGCGACGCCGACCGCCCCCTCTATCTGGGGTCGATGAAGTCGAACGTGGGTCATACGCAGGCCGCGGCCGGGGTTGGCGGCGTGATCAAGATGATCGAGGCGATGCGGCACGGCGTCCTGCCCAGGACCCTGCACGCGGACGAGGCGACGCCGCACGTCGACTGGTCGGCGGGGGCCGTGGAACTGTTGACGAGCCGACGCGACTGGCCCGAGACGGGCCGGCCGCGCCGGGCGGCGGTGTCCTCGTTCGGGATCAGCGGCACGAACGCCCATGTGATCCTGGAGGCCCCGTCCGAGGCCCCGTCCGAGGCGCCCGCGCCGCACACCGGCGCCGTCGGCGACGGCTCGCCGGACGCCGTACCGTCCTTGGTGCCCTGGCCGCTCTCCGGGCGGGACGCCGGCGCGCTGCGGGACCAGATCGCGCGGCTGCGGTCGTACGTCGAGGAGGCGAAGGCCGACCCCGTGGACGTGAGTTTCACGCTCGCCCGGCGTTCGGTCTTCCGGCACCGGGCGGTCCTCCTGCGGGGCGCCACCGGCGCCCGCGAGATCAGCGGCGTCGCGCGGCCCGGCGGCACCGCGCTGCTGTTCTCCGGTCAGGGCAGCCAACGCCCGCACATGGGGCGGGAACTGTACGAGACGCATCCCGTCTTCGCGGAGTCGTTCGACGCCGTCGCGGAGCGTACCGGGCTGCCCCTGAAGGACGTGGTCTTCGGCGAGGCGCGGGACGGGCTCCTCGACCGGACGCACTACACCCAGGTCGCCCTGTTCGCGGTGGAGGTGTCCCTGTACCGGTTGATACGCGGCCTGGGAGTCGACGTCCGAGCCGTGGTGGGCCACTCGGTGGGCGAGGTGGCCGCGGCCCACGCGGCGGGCGTGATGTCCATGGAGGACGCCTGCCGCATGGTGGAGGCGCGGGGCCGCCTGATGCAGGCGCTGCCGCCCGGCGGCGCCATGGCGGCGGTGGAGGTCTCCGAGGCCGAGGCCACGGCGTCCCTGACCGGTCTGGAGGACCGGGTGGCGCTGGCCGCGGTCAACGGCCCGACGTCCGTCGTGCTGTCCGGTGAGGAGAGCGCGGTCCGCAAGCTGGTGGACGGGTGGCGCGAACGAGGCCGGCGGACGCACTGGCTGACGGCCAGTCACGCGTTTCACTCACCGCTGATGGACCCGATGCTGGAGGAGTTCCGCGATGTCGTGGCAGGGCTGGAACTCCACGAACCCACGCTGGCAGGGCTGCCCGCCGAGGTCGTGGACCCCGAGTACTGGATACGGCACGCGCGCCGCCCGGTCCGCTTCGCCGACGCGGTGGCACGGGCCCGCGAGGCCGGCGCCGTACGCTGGCTGGAGGTGGGGCCGGGCGGCGTCCTGACCGCGCTCGCGCAGCGGATCGTGCCCGACGCCGAGGACCAGGTCTTCGCCGCGGCACTGCGCGCCGACCGCCCGGAGACCGAATCGCTCCTCGTGGCCCTGGCACAGACGCACGTCGACGGAGGCACCGTCGACTGGAGTCGGCTGCCCGAGGGACACGGCAGGCTGGTGGACGTCCCCACCTACCCGTTCCAGTACCGGCCGTACTGGATCGAGGACCAGTCCCTTCCCACGGCCACGCCCGCGCCGCAAACCACCCCCTCGCCCGACCGCGGGGACGGCGATGCCACCGGAAGCGGAGCGAACGGATCGGGTGCCGTGGGCGGGTCGCTCGCCGCTCTGACCGGGGCCGAACGGCTGGCCGCCGTGACAGAGCTGGTACGGGCCGAGGCCTCGCACACCCTCGGTCACACCGGTACGCCGCTCACCGCGAGCCGCACCCGCCAGGAGCTGGGCTTCGACTCGCTGACCGCGATCGAGCTGCGCAACCGGCTCAGCCGCGCGCTCCGTCTCCGCCTGCCCGCCACGCTCGTCCTCGACTGCGAGGACCTGGCCTCGGTCGCGGCCTTCGTCGACGCCCGCCTGGAGGACGCCTCCTGCGGAGAGCCCACGGGGGAGAGCCGGTCCGGTGACGACGGCGACGCCGGCCTGCTCACGGAGCTGTTCCGGGACGCGGCCGGAGCCGGGCGTATCGACGAGGCCGTGGCTCTCGCCGAAACCGCCGCACGGATGCGCAGGACCTTCACCGATCCCGCGGACCCGGCCGTGCGGCGTGCCCCGGTCTGGTTCGGCCGCAGGACGGCCCGCCGGACCGTCGTGTGCCTGCCCTCCTTCAGCGCGATCGCCGGCACGCATGTGTACGTCCGTTTCGCGGACGGTTTCAGCGACGCCTGGAGGGCGGCGGCCCTTGTCCATCCGGGCTTCCTCCCGGGCGAACCGTTGCCGGATTCGGTGCGGGTCCTGGCGGAGACGCACGCCCGGACCATCACCGAGACGGTGGGGGAGGTGCCCCTGCTGCTCGTCGGCCGCTCCGCGGGCGGCTGGCTGGCCCACGAGGTGGCGGCCGCCCTGGAGCGCGGGGGCAGGACTCCCCACGGCGTCGTGCTGCTCGACACCCCGGCGAGCGGGGGCGACCCGCGCGGGTACTCGCTGATGGTCGGCGGGATGCTGGAGCGCGACAGCCGGCTCGTCTCGATCGACGACCACCGGCTGACCGCGATGGGGGCCTACACGCGACTCTTCAGGGACTGGAAACCCGAACCGATCGCCGCCCCCACCCTGCTGGTGCACGCCGCCACACCGCACGGGCCCGACGGGACGCGGATCGCCTCCTGGCATCTGCCCCATGACGCCGCCGAGGTGACCGGTGATCACTTCACGATGCTGGAGGAACACTCCGTGGCGACCGCCGAGGCGGTGGAGAGGTGGTCGCGATCCCTGCTCTGACACGGCGACGGCCGCCGCGAGACCGGGCGCGGCCCCTGTGCCGGCCGGGGACCAGCCCGGTACCGACGCCGGTTCCGGGACCGTTCGACGAACAGGGAATGACGGATGTCTGACGCTCCGCGATGCGTCCGCTACCACAAGCGCGGCCATGTTGCCCACATCACCCTGGACCGTCCGCAGGTGCTGAACGCCATGAATCTGCGGATGCACGCCGAACTGGCGGAGATCTGGGACGACTTCGAGTCGGACGACGACATCTGGGTGGGTGTCCTCTCCGGCGCCGGTGAACGGTCCTTCTGCGTCGGCCAGGACCTCAAGGAGTTGGTCCGCCGGATCGACGAAGGCACCGCCAACTCGACGTTCGGCAGCCGCGGTCAACCAGGCTGGCCCCGGCTGACCGAGCGGTTCTCGATGTCCAAGCCGCTGATCGCCCGCGTGAACGGGTACGCCCTGGGCGGTGGCTTCGAGCTGGCCCTGGCCTGCGACATCGTGATCGCCGCGGAGCACGCCGAGTTCGCGCTGACCGAAGCGAGACTCGGACTCGTCGCGGGGGCCGGAGGGGTGTTCCGACTCACCCGGCAGGCGCCCTTCCGTATCGCGATGGGACACCTGTTGACAGGCCGCCGCATGACCGCGGCACGCGCGTACGAACTGGGCCTGGTCAACGAGGTGGTGCCGGCCGAGGAGTTGGACGCCTGTGTGGAGGGCTGGCTGGAGGACGTACTGAGCTGCGCACCCTTGTCCCTGCGTGCCGTCAAGGAAGCCGCGACGGTCTCGGCCACCCTGCCGCTGGACCGGGCGTTCGCCACTCGGTACGTGTGGGAGGAACGGCGGACCCTCAGCCGGGACGCGGTGGAAGGCCCCCGTGCCTTCGTCGAGAAGCGCCTCCCGAAGTGGACCGGAACCTGACCGGAACCGAGCCGGGCGACGCGGTCGCCGGCGCGTCCCCGACCCGACGAAAGGTCCCCTCCCATGTCCCTCGACTCCCTGCCGGATTCCGGACGGGCCCCCTCACCGAAGCTGAGCGTCCAGGAGTTCATCGACTCGACCGCGATGGGACCGCGGCAGAAGCTCGTCGTGCTGCTGGGCCTCGTGGTGATGGTCGCCGAAGGCCTCGACATCACCATCGCGAGTTTCGTCTACCCGCACATCATGCGCGACTGGGGCACCCCGATGAGCGCGGTGACCACCACCGTGACCACCGGGGTGCTGAGCATGGCGGTCGGCGGTTCGGTGGCGGGACCGCTGGCCGACCGGTACGGGCGCAAGGGCATGGCCGCGGCCGGAATCGTGGTCTTCGGGACGGCCACGGCAGCGATGTCACTCGCCACGACCATCGAGCTCCTCGCCGTCCTGCGTGTCGTGGCGTGCGCGGGACTCGGTGCCGTGGCCCCGGTCGTCATGGCGATCGTCGCCGACTCGACGCCGGCCCCGCGCCGCGCACCGGTGGTGGCCCTCGCCTTCTCGGGCATCGCGGCGGGCACGGTCGCGGGGGGACTCCTCGCGTCGACCGTCCTGCCGGACTTCGGCTGGCCCGCGGTGCTCGCGCTCTGCGGTCTCGCCCCCCTCCTGCTCGTCCCCCTCGTCCTGGTCTATGTCCCGGAATCGGTGAGTGTCCTGCTCGCCCGCGGACGACCGGCCGAGCAGATCCGCGAGAGCCTCGCCCTGCTGGTGCCGGGCCGGGACACCTCCCACGTCGATCTGTCCCGCGCCCGGGACGACGAGCGGCGGCCGACGCGGAAGATCAGCGCGATCCTGCTGTCCCGCTCCCTCGCGCCGACCACGCTCCTCATCTGGCTCTGCTACTTCGTCCTCCTGGGGGTGGTCTTCCTCCTCCTCAACTACCTGCCGCTCATGGCAGGGCGCGCCGGACTGACGGCATCCCGCACCGCGGCCGTCGTCGGGGTGTTCGGCGCCGGAACCCTGTGCGGACAGCTCCTGGCGTCCTTCGGCCTCAGGAGGTACGACCGCTTCCGCTTCCTCGCCCTGGCATCGGATGGATGAGCGGCGTCGGCCGCATCGGCACGCTCGCCAGCGGCCTCCTCGGCGGAGTCATGATCGGCGCCGGATGGGGCATCTCGCGGATCTTCTTCATCATGTGCGTGCCCCTCGCGCTCACCAGCACGGCAGCGCTGCTCCTGCGCCACGAGGTCCGTCCGGCGGGCTGAGGCCACCGGACGGCCGGCCGGCCACGTGCGCCGCTTCGGCGGTCCGGCGGCCGTGCCCGCCGCTCGTTCCCCTTGTTCCCCTCGTTCGCCTCGGCGCCACCGGTACCGTCGCCGCGTCCTGCGACGACGCTCCGTCATCGCGGGGCGAGTCGAGGGCTTGGGCGAACAGGGTGCGCGAGGGGGCGCGGGCTGCGGGATCGGCGACCACGTCCTGGACCACGACCTGCTGCCGCCCATTGGCTCAGCGGTGGGCGGCGCGGTTCATCTCGACGACGTCGTCGGCGGTGGGATCGGCACCGAGGGCGGCGAAGCGTTCCGGGAGGCTGTCGCGGACGCGCGCGTCCTTGGTGCGATCGGCCGCGGCCAGGGCGGCGGGGAGCTCGTCGAGGGTCAGTGCGAGGGGTGATGCGCAGCGGATCGTCCGTCACCGTTGCACGCCAGCCGCCGTCGAAGGTCAGTCGCGTGGTCATCGGCGGCGAAACGCGTCCCAGGCCGCGCCTACGGCGATCCGCAGCCCGGCGTCGTCAAGATCGCCGGGTTCCGCGAGGTCGGGATCGACCGCGTAGTCCTCAAGGATCGCGAACAACCGGTCGAAGAGACCGCCGAGCGCCCCTTGGAGGCGTTCCCCGTTCGCCTGGGAAGCGCGTCGCGCCTTCCACCAGCCGTGTGCAAAGTCCTGTGCGGAGCACGTCCCGTCGGTGAACGCGTCCAGCACTGCCAGTTGTTGTGCTGCCGCGCTGGACGGGTCGACGTCGCCGGTGTCGGACCAGGCTCTGTGGCGGGGCGGGTGGGCGGCGGCCACGGACGCCAGTGACGGGTGCCGTTCCTGGAGGGCGCGTGCGTAGCGCGCGAAGTCTGCGCGGGCGGTGTCGATGCCCTCGCTGACAGCGGTGGCCATGGAGGCAGGGGCTCCCGCGATCAGGGCGTAGCCGTTCTCGGGGAAGAGGGCGGCTCCTTGCGTGTCGGGGGTGTGCAGGAGGGAGGGCGGGCGGATGCCCGTGAAGTCCGCGTCGGCGGGGAGCCGGGAGGTCGAAGCGGGGGTGTCGGCGAGGCTTGTGGCGAGGATGTGCGAGGCTCCGACGGTACGGCAGCCGGCGGTGATCCGGCGGGCCGGCGCCGTGTCGATCCGCGCGCCCACGGCCACCGGGGCCACCGGTTTCCCCCGCAGCCGGGCCGACGTGAAAGCGCCGTCCGCGTCGAGCAGCTTCTCTCGTTCGGTCATTACAACAACACCCTTGTGCCTTCTATTGGAACAGGAGGCGGTCCCGTACCGACAGGTGGGGCGTCACTTGAATCTCCAGGGTCCCCGTGCACTCGCCGGTCTGGAAATCGATGAGAATGTGCTTGGCCGACTGGCCTGAGGTGAAGGAAAGGCGTGTTGCGCTTTCGCGGAAAATATCCATCATCTCGATTCCCTGATCGTTCACCCATCGGATCCTCACCGACCTCGCCAGCGCGTCGTAGGAAAAAATGAGAGATTGTCCGGAATCACCTCGCAGGGTGAGGGTCCGTGCGCCACTCTCGTCCGAGTCGGGCCACTCGCCGACGGCCTCGTAGACCTCTTCGTCGTCGGGGGTGAGGAACTCTCGGTACACGTCCACCTTCACTTTCCGGTGTACGGCGGCCAGTGATCCAGGCTGCCGTGGATGCTGACGTTCGGGCCACTGCCGCGGAAGATGACTGTGGAGAGCCTGTGCCCGCCGTCCGGCAGGATCTCCCAGGTGCTCTCGACGCCAAGTGCGCCGTGCGGGCCGTGGAGAACAGACTCGGTCACGCCGAACTCGCCGCTTCCGCCGGGCCACTCCTTGCTGAAGGTGCGCCCGAAGGGCTGCTGGGCGGCATTTGACAGATGATCGGTGACATATTGCCGCATCTCTGGAGTGTCCGGTATGCCGATACGGTGGAGTTGCAGTTCGTTCTGGAGCGCCCTCGGGGAGTTGTGCGAGTCCTGCTTGATGTCCTTGTTGAACAGGTAGTCGAGCTTTCGGGAATCGATCTCCGCGCTTCCTCCCTTGTCTTGATAGGGAGAAAGGCCCAGCGGGTCCGTCCATGTGTGCGGGTTGTGGACATAGGTGGCCGGGTTGGGTGCGGGCGCCAGGCCCAGGGGATCCGGGGTGAGATAGCGGGCCGTGGCGGGGTCATAGTGCCGGAAGAGATTGTAGTGGAGGCCGCTTTCGGGGTCGTGGTACTGGCCGGGAAAGCGGAGGGGCGTGTAGGCGGTGCTGCTCCGGTTCCAGGCGGTGGTACCCCAGAGGGTCGACCGGGCGCGCCAGGCGATGTCCCCGTTCTCGGCGACCAGTTCGGTCGGGGTTCCGACGAGGTCCGTGACAATGGCGAAGAAGCGGCGGTCGATCTCCCGCTGACCCTCGTCGCGGGAGAGGATGCGTTCGGTCTGGGCGAGGGGAGCCGAGCCGCGATGGTCCCAGGTGAGTGCCACGATGTTCGGCAGGCCATGGGAGTCGGTCGTCTGTTCGCATAGAACCATGCCGTCCCAAGTGAAGCGGGTTTCCTCCAGGACGGTCTCACCGTCGTCCGAGAGACGCTGCTTGGCGATGCGGCGGCCCAGCGGGTCGTATCGGTACTTCCAGAGGGTGCCGTCCGGCGTGACGACGGAGGTGAGCCGGCTCTCGGCATCCCACGCGTAACGCCATGTCTGCGGCTTGTGGGAGAGGCGGGTCCGCTGCTTGAGGACCACGCGCCCGAGACGGTCGTGTTCGAAGCGGCTGTTGCCGGCACGGCTGATCGTGGTGCCGGTGTACGACCGAGGACCGGTTGCCTCGTGGTCCGGATGCGTGGAGGGCCAGGAGGCTTCGGTCTGATTGCCGGCGAGGTCGTAGGCGTAGTGTTCCGTCCAGCCGTGGGCGTTGACGGCGGTGACCCGGCCGGCGTTGTCGAGTTCGAAGGACCTGGTGCCGGACAACTCATCGGCCACGGAGGTGAGGTGACCGTCGGCACGGTAGGTGTACGAACGGCTGTTCAGGGCCTGTCCGCCGGCCGTGACGTACTGGGCGCAAACTCTGCCCACTTCGTCCCGGACGGACGACAGTGTCATCGTGTCGCCGTAGGAGCGCGACACCTCGCGGTCTGCGGCGTCATGGGTGAAGTCGACGTGATGGCCGCTCGCGGCCATCACGTCGAGGCGGCCTGCCACGTCATAGGCGTATGTGGTGACATGGCCGGTCGGGGTCACGCGTCGAGTTCGGCGGCCGAGCGCGTCGTACACGTAGGTGATGGCGCGGCCGTCGACGAGTTCCGTCTTGAGCAGGCCGCGCCTGTCGTACTGGCGGATCAGGTCTCCGTCCGGGCCGGACGCCTGCAAGAGGCGTCCCGACGCGTCGTACGCGTAGGTGGTGGTTCTGCCTCCTGCGTCCTTCCTGATCATTCGGCCGAGCTGGTCGTGCTCCAGGGTGAGGACGCCGTCAAGGGCATCGGTGCGGGACGTCAGTTGCCCTGCGGCATCGAGACGGTAGCGGAGGGTCCGTCCGTCGAAGTCGGTTTCCGACACAAGGCGGCCGGCCGCGTCGTACTCGTAACTCCATGAGAGCCCTTGGGGATTGGTCACCCTGGCCAGGCGTAGGAAGGCGTCGTGCTGGAACTCGTAGCGGGAGCCGTCTGGTTGGGTGCGGGAGGCGAGGAGGTCGAAGTGGGTGTAGTCGAAGCGGGTCACTCCCTCGACCGGGTCGGTGTGGGTGAGGCAGTTGCCCTCGCCGTCGTAGGTCCATGACTCGGTGGCGCCGTCCGGGGCGGTTCGGCGGGCGAGATTGCCGTCCGCGTCCCAGGTGAAGTGGGTGACTCCGCCGGCCGGGTCGGTGATGCGTACGACTCTGCCGAGGGCGTCGCGGTCCAGTCGGGTGACTCCGCCGACCGGGTCGGTGACCTCCGTGGGCAGGCCCGCGCCGTCGGGGACCATCCGCGTCGTGGCGCCGAGGGCGTCGGTGACGGAGGTGAGGCGGCCGTGCTGGTCGTACCCGTAGCAGGTGGTGTGTCCGGCCTGCTCCGTGACCGAGGTGCGGTTGCCGTGCTCGTCGTATGTGTATGTCGTGCGGTGCCCGTCGGGCCCGGTCACCTCCACCGGCAGGCCGAACGGGCCGCGCACGGTACGCAGCACGCTCCCGTCGGGCCGGGTGGCGGACACCACCCGGCCCGACTCGTCGTAGGTGTAGACGGTGGTGCGGCCCAACGGGTCGGTGCGGGTGAGCAGGTTGCCGTGGGTGTCGAAGGTGGAGCGGATGGTGTGGCCGAGGGGGTCGGTGGTGGCGATCACCCGGCAGTGGTCGTCGATGACGTGGCGGGTGGTGTGCCCGGCGGCGGTGGTGAGGGTGGTGGTGCGGTGGCCGGTTTCGGGGTCGGGTTCGGTGTAGGTGAGGGTGATCTGGATGTGGCCGGCTTCACCGCCTTCGGCCACGACGCGGTCGCGGTCGTCGTAGACGTAGTCGTAGCGGCTTGCGTTGGAGTCGATCCAGGCGATGACGCGGCGGCGGTCGTCGTAGACGAAGGTGGTGGTGGCGCCGGAGGGCTTGGTGACGGTGGTGAGGTTGCCGTCCTGATAGCCGTAGCTCATCAGCGGCAGATCCGTGCCGCTCCCGCCCGGCCCGGCCAGAGCGAGGGCGGAGACGAGGCCATCGGCGGTGGTGAACCTCACCTGGTGGCCCGCCGAGTGGACGAGGGCCAGCGGCAGGCCGTCCTCGCCGCGGTCGACGGTGATGGTGTGGCCGTTGCGTTCGGTGACCGTCGACAGCCAGGCCGTGCCGTCGTCGCCCGGCTCGGAGCCGGGCGGGGCGGTGAAGTGGCGGACCAGGCCGGTGCCGGGATCGGTGAGCGTGTAGTCGCCTTCGGCGTCCCGGGCCAGCAGGGTGCGGGCTCTGCCCGATTCCGGTGTGGTCGGCGCGCCGGGGACCGGGTGCGGGTACGGGATCAGGAGCCCGTCGGCGGTGACGTGGAGGACGCCGATGGCGTCGATCTTCAGGCGCTCGTCGACGGTGGACGTCCAAGCGGGCCCCAGGAAACGGCCGGCCGCGCAGCCGGACTCGGTGCGGCGGGTGAAGACCAGCGGCAGAATGCCGGGGATCTCGAGGTCGGTCTGGGGCAGGAACATCCGGCCCGAGGCGAGGTCCACCGGGTCGGTGCCGTCGGTGGTGCGCCCGCCGTCCGGCCGGTTGTGCGTCCCGTCCGGGGCGTCGTCCACCAGCTTGCGCAGCCGCGCCGCGTCAGCGGCCTCCTCGGCGACGCGGATGGCCTTCACCGCGGCGCCGCCGCCACCGGTGGCGGCGGTCAGCGCGAGGTCCGGGAGCAGGCGGCCGAAGCCCTCGGCCGGGTCCTTCATGAAGTCGCTGATCATCTGCTTGCCGGTGCCGACGGGGTCGTTGGCGGCGACGACGAGACCGGCGGCCAGGCTGTTGAGGGACGTGGCGTACTCGGCCGGGTGCGTGATGTTGTACGGGTCCAGCGGGTTGACGCTGCGGACGAAGTTGAGCAGCCCCGCCGTGCCCTTGATGATGCCGCCGCCGACGTGGTCGCCCATGATCTGCAGTTCTTGCAGCCCGTCTCCGAGCTGATCGGCGTACGACGGCTTCGCCGGGGCCATGTCGCGGGCGGCGCGGACCGCGCTACGGGCCGTCTCCGCCGCCGAGTTCCGCTGCGTGCGGGCCTCGGCGAGGATGTCCTGGGCCTCCTTCATCAGCTTCTTGCCGGGGTCGTCGAACGTGGGCGCGGGGCAGGGAGGAAGTGTGGACGGGTCGCGTTTGTCGGACGGCTGGGCGTTGTAGCGGTCGACGGCACTGTTGTAGTCGTCGACCCTCTTGCGGTGGGCGTCGGCGGCGTTCTCGGACGCCTTGACGCCCTCCTTCCACTTGTCGATCGCAGTCTGCGCCTGCCCCTGTGCCCAGGTGACGGTGCCGGCGAACGCCTCCAGCGCGCCGACGGCCTTGGTGCAGGCGTCGGCGGCGTTGTACCACTTGGGCGGCTGAGTGCTCACCGCGGTGCGCAGCGCCTCGGCCGTCTCACCCTTGAGCCGGGCCGGGTCCATGCCCTTGAGGCCGTCGCCGGTGCTGTCGAAGGCCTTCTGGAAGGCCTTCAGTCTGGTGGCGGTCGCGGTGATCTCGCTGGGGCTGCCGTAGATCAGCTTGGTCTTGTCCTCGGTCTGTCCGAGGTCCATCTCGTCGACCTCGGCGCCCATCCGGTTGGCGACCGAACGGGACTGCTCGCGCACCCAGTCCGCGCCGGACTCCCAGCCGACGTCGTCCAGCCGGTCGGCGGTCCAGTTGCCCGCGTCCTCGACCCGGTTGCCGACCCACTCGGTGCCGTCCTCGACGAAGTCCTCGACCGAGTCCGGCGTGATGTCGCTGATGAAGTCGCCGATACCCACAGTCAGTTCCCCCCGGACTCACCCTGCTGCTGTTCTTGCTGTGCCTGCTGTGCGCGTTCCTCCGGCGACGGGCCGAAGGTGTCGTCCAGCGCCTGGTCCCACTGGTCGTCGGAGATGCCCAACGCGTCGTTGAGCATCTCCGACTGCTGCCCGCCCCGGCCCTCGGTCAGGACGGTACGGCCGGTGTCCTTCCACGTCTGTTCCATCTCCTCGCCGGCCTTGTCCCACGACTCGGCACTCCAGTCCGGGTTCAGATAGTCCGGCGTGAAGATGTCGCCCCAGTCCTGCTTGGCGATGTCCTCCTCGCTGGCGTGCGGGTTCCCGCCGAACAGGGAGTTGGCGCCCACCTTGAGGGTGCCCGCGACGTACTGGTCGTGCTCCCACAGGGTGCCCGCCGCGAGACCGAGGCGGTTCGCCAGCTCGCTGGCGTCGTGCACCAGGGCGCGCACACCCCACTCCCAACGCTCGCAGAAGTCCTCGAAGTCGACCGAGAGACCGTGGTGCCCGGCCTCCATACCCGTCATCGCCAGCTCCGAGAAGCCCTTGCCCATGATCGAGCCGGTGGCGCCGCCGAGTTCACCGAGCTCGTCGATCGTCGCGCCCACGCCCTGCGTGAACTTGGCGACGGACGCCTTGTCGAGATTGATGTCCGTACCGTCACCGCTCATGACCGCGTCCCCTCTCCCGCCTCACCGGCATCGACGGCGACCGCCTCCGCAACGATGCCGGTGACCGGCGGGAAGAACATCGAACCGTCCTCCGTGGCGATGTCGACGGCCAGACCGGCCGGCTCGCCCAGCGCGGGCACGATCTCGTCCACGATGCGCGCGCCCAGCAGCGCCGCGTACTCCATCGGCTGGTCACCGGGCCCGTGATGCAGGGCGAACCGGGCCAGCGCGGCCTCGTCGGTGAACCCGCAGATCCACCGCACCCCGCCCGAACGCACCGACCACAACCCCCCGCCGGCCACCGGCACCAGCAGCACCGACCGCCGCATCTCGCCGACCAGGGCACGGGGGTCGTCGCCTCCCCATCTGCGCTCGGCGATGCGTTCGGCGAGCGCGGTACTGGGCTGCTGCACGGTTCCTCCCTGGTCACGAGTCTGGTCTTCAGCCTGGTCGTCAGTCTGTCGTGAGTGACTGATGGCACCGTAGAACAGGACGCGCGGGAGGGTGGGGGCGGTTCTGGCGAAGGTGTGTGGATGTCTCTTATACACATATAACGCACGCGACGAAGA
>NZ_JARGEF010000090.1:0-29052 GCF_033794725.1 Streptomyces sp. ID05-39B
ATTTTTTTTTTTTTTTTGGCAGGTTAAGATGTGTAAAAGAGACGGCCCTTACATCCGGCCCCCTACATCCAGTCCTCCGGTTCCGGCTCCGCGTCCATCTCGGGCCAGTAGTCGTCGGACCCGGTGTCCACGGCGGGCACGCTCTTCGCGGCAGGCACGGACCCGGTGGCCGTCCCTGCCCCCACCCCCGCGCCGGGGGCGGGAGCGGCGGCGGGCGGCTCCGGGGCCTCGCCCAGCGACGCCAGGACGCCGATCACGCCCTCCCCGTAAGTCGCCAGCTTCTTCTCGCCGACTCCGCTGATCCCGCCGAGCTGCCGCACGGACGTGGGCCACTCCGTGGCGATCTCCCGCAGCGTGGCGTCGTGGAAGATGACGTACGCCGGGACGCCCTGCTCCCGGGCCTGTTCGGCGCGCCAGGCACGCAGGGCCTCGAAGGCGGGGAGCAGCGCCTCGGGCAGTTCGACCGCGGCGGCCTTCGCCCTGCCCTTGCCGGAGGAGGAGCCCGACGTCTTCGCCGTCACCGGCTTCTTCGGCTCCTTGCGCAGCGGCACCTCCCGCTCGCGCCGCAGCACCTCCCCGCTGGAGTCCGTCAGCACCAGCGTGCCGTAGTCCCCCTCGACCGCGAGCAGCCCCTGTGCGAGCAACTGGCGGACGACGCCGCGCCATTCGCCCTCGGACAGGTCATCGCCGATGCCGAAGACCGACAGCTGGTCGTGGTCGAACTGGATCACCTTGGCCGAGCGTTTGCCCGTGAGGATGTCGACGATCTGCACCGCGCCGAACTTCTGGCCGCGCTCCCGCTGCAGCCGCACCACCGTCGACAGCACCTTCTGTGCCGCGACCGTGCCGTCCCAGGTCTCCGGGGTCGCGAGACAGGTGTCGCAGTTGCCGCAGCCCTTCGGGTCCGGTTCCTGGCCGAAGTAGGCCAGGAGCTGCCCGCGGCGGCACTGGACCGTCTCGCACAGCGCCAGCATCGACTCGAGGTGGGAGGCGGCCCGGCGGCGGAACGCCTCGTCGCCCTCGCTCGACTGGATCATCTTGCGCTGCTGTATGACGTCGTTCAGCCCGTAGGCCATCCAGGCCGTGGAGGGCAGTCCGTCACGGCCGGCACGGCCCGTCTCCTGGTAGTAGCCCTCGATCGACTTGGGCAGGTCGAGGTGGGCGACGAACCGCACGTCCGGCTTGTCGATGCCCATGCCGAAGGCGATGGTCGCGACCACGACCAGGCCCTCCTCGCGCAGGAAACGCGACTGGTGTGCCGCGCGCGTGCCCGAGTCCAGGCCCGCGTGGTAGGGCACGGCCTCGATGCCGTTGCGGGAGAGGAACTCGGCGGTCTTGTCCACGGAGTTGCGCGAGAGGCAGTAGACGATGCCCGCGTCGCCCGCGTGCTCTTCGCGCAGGAAGCCCAGCAGCTGCTTCTTGGGGTCGGCCTTCGGCACGATCCGGTACTGGATGTTGGGCCGGTCGAAGCTCGCCACGAAGTGCCGGGCCGTCGGCATGCGCAGCCGCTGCGTGATCTCCTGGTGCGTCGCGTGGGTGGCCGTGGCCGTGAGCGCGATGCGCGGGACGTCGGGCCAGCGCTCGCCCAGCAACGAGAGGGCGAGGTAGTCGGGGCGGAAGTCGTGCCCCCACTGGGACACGCAGTGGGCTTCGTCGATGGCGAAGACCGCGATCTTGCCGCGCGACAGCAGGTTGAGCGTGCTGTCCAGGCGCAGCCGCTCCGGCGCCAGGTAGAGCAGGTCCAGCTCGCCGGCCAGGAACTCGGCCTCGACCGTGCGCCGCTCGTCGAAGTCCTGCGTGGAGTTCATGAACCCGGCGCGCACGCCCAGTGCCCGCAGCGCGTCGACCTGGTCCTGCATCAGCGCGATCAGCGGCGAGACGACTACGCCTGTACCTGGTCTGACCAGGGAGGGGATCTGGTAGCAGAGTGACTTGCCGCCGCCGGTCGGCATGAGGACGACCGCGTCCCCGCCGGCCACGACATGCTCGATGACCTCGCCCTGCTCACCCCGGAAGGCCTCGTACCCGAAGACCCGGTGGAGCGTGGCCAGCGCCTCGCTGTCCGTGCCCGGCATCTCGGTGGTTGCTGGCATCTCCCTGATCCCGCCCGTCCCTCGCATCGTCCCGTCCCCCGTACGTCGTCCCTCGACCACTGCGTCCACGATAGGGGTCCGGACTGACACCGCCGGAGTTATCCACAGGCTCGGGGTGATCGGTCAGCCCCAGAACGCCACGTTCGCACAAGCGACCGAACGGGGAGCGCCCCCACCCTCGCCCACCGAAGCCACCCGCCGGACCCGCCAGACCGGCCGGACTCACCGACTCACCGGACTCAGCCGACGGGCCCCGGTCCCCCTCTGCGGGGAACCGGGGCCCGTCGCGCATTCTGCGCAGGCCAGCGCAGGACACAGCACGTCAGCACGTGTCAGCACAGGTCAGCGCACGAACACCCCTGCCTGGCTCGCCAAATCCAGGAAGTACTGCGGCGCCACGCCGAGCACCAGGGTGACGGCCACACCCACTCCGATCGTCGTCATCGTCAGGGGCGACGGGACGGCGACGGTGGGGCCCTCGGGCCGCGGCTCGCTGAAGAACATCAGGACGATGACCCTGATGTAGAAGAACGCGGCGATCGCCGACGAGATCACACCGACCACGACCAGCGGCGCCGCACCGCCCTCCGCCGCCGCCTTGAACACGGCGAACTTCCCGGCGAACCCGGAGGTCAGCGGGATGCCGGCGAAGGCCAGCAGGAACACCGCGAACACGGCCGCCACCAGCGGCGACCGGCGGCCCAGCCCGGCCCACTTGGACAGGTGCGTCGCCTCTCCGCCGGCGTCCCGCACCAGCGTCACGACCGCGAACGCGCCGATCGTCACGAACGAGTACGCGGCCAGGTAGAAGAGGACGGACGAGACACCGTCGGGCGTGGTCGCGATGACACCCGCGAGGATGAATCCCGCGTGCGCGATCGACGAGTACGCCAGCAGCCGCTTGATGTCGGTCTGCGTGATCGCGACGATCGCGCCGCCCAGCATGGTGACGACCGCGACACCCCACATGACCGGCCGCCAGTCCCAGCGCAGGCCAGGCAGTACGACGTACAGGATCCGCAGCAGGGCTCCGAAGGCTGCCACCTTGGTGGCGGCGGCCATGAAGCCGGTGACGGGGGTCGGCGCGCCCTGGTAGACGTCCGGCGTCCACATGTGGAACGGCACGGCGCCCACCTTGAACAGCAGCCCCATGACGATCATCGCGGCGCCGATGAGCAGCAGCACGTCGTTGCCCATGGTGTCCGCGAGGGCCGGGCTGACGTTGGTGACCGTGCCGTCGACGACCTGCGCGATCGTCGCGTACGACACCGAGCCGGCGTACCCGTAGAGCAGGGCGATGCCGAACAGGGTGAACGCCGAGGCGAAGGAGCCGAGCAGGAAGTACTTGACCGCGGCCTCCTGCGAGATGAGCCGCTTGCGGCGGGCCAGCGCGCACAGCAGGTACAGCGGCAGCGAGAAGACCTCCAGGGCGATGAAGAGGGTCAGCAGGTCGTTGGCCGCCGGGAAGACCAGCATGCCCGCGACGGCGAACAGCAGCAGCGGGAAGACCTCGGTGGTGGTGAAACCGGCCTTGACCGCTGCCTTCTCGCTGTCGCTGCCCGGCACGGAGGCGGCCTGGGCGGCGAAGGAGTCGACGCGGTTGCCGTGCGCCTCCGGGTCGAGCCGCCGTTCGGCGAAGGTGAACAGGCCGACCAGCGCGGACAGCAGGATCGTGCCCTGGAGGAACAGGGCCGGTCCGTCGACCGCGATCGCGCCCATCGCCGCGATGTGCGCCTTGGTGGTGCCGTAGCCGTCCGCCGCCAGCGCCACCACCGCGGCGAACGCGGCGGCCAACGCGACGACGGAAAGGACCAGTTGGGCGTGGTAGCGGGATCTGCGCGGCACGAACGCCTCGACCAGGATCCCGACGACGGCCGCGCCCACGACGATCAGGGTGGGCGCCAGCTGCGCGTATTCGATCTTCGGCGCGCCGATCTTCGAGATCGGGTCGGCCGCGGTTGTCCACAGGCTGTGGACGACTGCTGTACTCACTTGGCGGCCTCCACCTCGGGCTGGGGGTCCTTCTTGTGTACGTCGGACAGCGTCTGCTTGACCGCCGGGTCGACGATGTCCGTGACCGGCTTCGGATAGACGCCCAGGAAGATCAGTACGACGATCAACGGGGCGACGACCATCAGCTCCCGCGCGCGGAGGTCCGGCATCCCGGCGACCTCGGGTTTCACGGGACCGGTCATCGTCCTCTGGTAGAGGACGAGGGTGTACAGCGCGGCGAGGACGATGCCGAACGTGGCGACGATGCCGATCACCGGATAGCGGGAGAACGTCCCGACCAGGACCAGGAACTCGCTCACGAAAGGTGCCAGCCCCGGCAGTGACAGCGTCGCTAGACCGCCGATCAGGAAGGTGCCGGCGAGCACGGGTGCCACCTTCTGCACCCCGCCGTAGTCGGCGATGAGCCGCGAACCGCGCCGCGAGATCAGGAAGCCGGCGACCAGCATCAGGGCGGCTGTCGAGAGGCCGTGGTTGACCATGTAGAGCGTCGCGCCGGACTGGCCCTGGCTGGTCATGGCGAAGATGCCCATGATGATGAAGCCGAAGTGCGAGATCGACGCGTACGCCACCAGCCGCTTGATGTCGCGCTGTCCGACGGCGAGCAGCGCGCCGTAGATGATGCTGATCACGGCGAGGACGAGGATCGCGGGCGTCGCCCACTTGCTGGCCTCCGGGAAGAGCTGGAGGCAGAAGCGGAGCATCGCGAAGGTGCCGACCTTGTCGACGACGGCCGTGATGAGGACGGCGACGGGGGTGGTGGACTCCCCCATGGCGTTGGGCAGCCAGGTGTGGAGTGGCCATAGGGGTGCCTTCACGGCGAAGGCGAAGAAGAAGCCCAGGAACAGCCAGCGTTCGGTGTTCGTCGCCATGTCGAGCGAGCCGTTGGCGCGGGCCTCGGCGATCTCCGTCAGCGAGAAGTTCCCGGCGACGACATACAGCCCGATCACCGCGGCCAGCATGATCAGTCCGCCGGCCAGGTTGTAGAGCAGGAACTTCACGGCCGCGTACGACCGTTGGGTGGCCGCCGTCTCCTCGCCGTGTTCGTGGGCCCGGTCCCCGAAGCCGCCGATGAGGAAGTACATCGGGATCAGCATGGCTTCGAAGAAGATGTAGAAGAGAAAGACGTCGGTGGCCTCGAAGGAGATGATCACCATCGCCTCGACGGCGAGAATCAGGGCGAAGAAGCCCTGCGTCGGCCGCCACCGCTTGTCGCCGGTCTCCAGCGGGTCGGCGTCGTGCCAGCCCGCGAGGATGATGAACGGGATCAGCAGCGCCGTGAGCGCGATGAGCGCCACCGCGATGCCGTCCACGCCGAGTTCGTAACGGACGCCGAACTCGGCGATCCATGAGCGGGACTCGGTGAGCTGGTAGCGGTCGCCGTCCGGGTCGAAGCGGACCAGGACGACGATCGCCAGGACGAGCGTGGCGAGGGAGAAGAACAGCGCCAGCGCTTTGGCGGCGTTGCGCCGCGCGGCCGGGACGGCGGCCGTGGCGATCGCCCCGATCGCGGGGAGCACCGCCGTCGCTGTCAGCAGAGGAAAGGACATCGGTATCAGACCGCCCTCATCAGCAGGGTCGCGGCGATGAGGATCGCCACACCTCCGAACATCGAGACCGCGTAGGACCGCGCGTAGCCGTTCTGGAGCTTGCGCAGGCGCCCGGAGAGTCCGCCGACCGAGGCCGCCGTACCGTTGACGACGCCGTCGACCAGGGTGTGGTCGACGTACACCAGGGACCGTGTGAGGTGCTCGCCGCCGCGGACCAGGACGACGTGGTTGAAGTCGTCCTGGAGGAGGTCGCGCCGGGCGGCCCTGGTGAGCAGGGACCCGCGCGGGGCGACGACCGGGACCGGGCGGCGGCCGTACTGCGCGTAGGCGACCGCGACGCCGATCACCAGGACCACCATGGTGGCGAGGGTGACGGTGAGGGCGCTGACCGGGGAGTCGCCGTGGCTGTGTCCCGTGACGGGCTCCAGCCAGTGCAGGAAGCGGTCTCCGATGCTGAAGAACCCGCCCGCGAAGACCGATCCGAAGGCCAGCACGATCATCGGGATCGTCATGGACTTCGGCGACTCGTGCGGGTGCGGTTCCCCGGTCGCGGCGGCCCCGTGACCGGATGCGGCGTCGCCGCCGTACGCGGCGGCGGGCTCGGCGCTCGGTGCCTGCGGGGAGCGAGTGGGCTGGTTCCTCCAGCGCTCCTCGCCGAAGAACGTCATCAGCATCACGCGCGTCATGTAGTACGCCGTGATGGCCGCGCCCAGCAGCGCGCAGCCGCCGAGGATCCAGCCCTCGGTGCCGCCCTTGGCGAAGGCAGCCTCGATGATCTTGTCCTTGGAGAAGAAGCCGGACAGACCGGGGAAGCCGATGATGGCGAGGTAGCCGAGGCCGAAGGTGATGAAGGTGACCGGCATGTACTTGCGCAGGCCGCCGTACTTGCGCATGTCGACCTCGTCGTTCATGCCGTGCATGACCGAACCCGCGCCGAGGAACAGGCCGGCCTTGAAGAAGCCGTGCGTCACCAGGTGCATGATCGCGAAGACGTACCCGATGGGGCCGAGGCCGGCCGCCAGCACCATGTAGCCGATCTGCGACATGGTCGAGCCGGCCAGGGCCTTCTTGATGTCGTCCTTCGCGCAACCGACGATCGCACCGAACAGGAGCGTGACGGCACCCACGATGGTGACGACGAGCTGTGCGTCGGGCGCCAGGTTGAAGATCGCCGCGGAGCGGACGATGAGGTAGACGCCCGCGGTCACCATCGTGGCCGCGTGGATGAGGGCCGAGACCGGGGTCGGGCCCTCCATGGCGTCCCCGAGCCAGGACTGCAACGGGACCTGGGCGGACTTGCCGCAGGCCGCGAGCAGCAGCATCAGGGCGATGCCGTTGAGCGTGGCCTCGGAGGCGCCTCCGGCGAGTCCCGGCTCCTCGTGCGTGCCGAGCAGGGGACCGAAGGCGAAGGTGCCGAAGGTGGTGAACATCAGCATGATGGCGATCGACAGGCCCATGTCGCCGACGCGGTTGACCAGGAAGGCCTTCTTCGCGGCGGTGGCGGCGCTGGGCTTGTGCTGCCAGAAGCCGATCAGCAGGTAGGAGGCGAGACCGACGCCCTCCCAGCCGACGTACAGCAGCAGGTAGTTGTCGGCGAGGACCAGGAGGAGCATCGCCGCCAGGAACAGGTTCAGGTAGCCGAAGAAGCGGCGGCGGCGCTCGTCGTGCTCCATGTACCCGATCGAGTACAGGTGGATCAGCGAGCCGACGCCGGTGATCAGCAGGACGAACGTCATCGACAGCTGGTCGAGCTGGAAGGCCACGTCCGCCTGGAAGCCCTCGACCGGGATCCAGCTGAACAGGTGTTGCGTGAGCGTCCGGTCCGCGGCGTCCTTGCCGAGCAGGTCGGCGAAGAGGACCAGGCCGATCACGAAGGAGGCGGCCGCGAGCAGGGTGCCGAGCCAGTGGCCGACGGCATCGAGCCGCCGTCCGCCGACCAGCAGGACGGCCGCTCCGAGCAGGGGCGCCGCGATCAGCAGCGCAATCAGGTTCTCCACGATTCTTCCGACCCCTTACAGCTTCATCAGGCTGGCGTCGTCGACCGAGGCCGAGTGGCGGGAACGGAACAGCGACACGATGATCGCGAGTCCCACCACGACCTCCGCTGCGGCGACGACCATCGTGAAGAAGGCGATGATCTGGCCGTCGAGATTGCCGTGCATGCGGGAGAAGGCGACGAACGCGAGGTTGCAGGCATTGAGCATCAGCTCGATGCACATGAACACGACGATCGCGTTGCGCCTGATCAGGACGCCCGTCGCGCCGATCGTGAACAACAGGGCGGCGAGATAGAGGTAGTTGACGGGGTTCACTTCGACGCCTCCTCGGCCCGCTTGAAGGTCGGCGGCTCGATGGGGGTGCGCTCCAGACGGTCCTCGGCGCGCTGTTCGAGCGCCTTGAGGTCATTGAGCGCCTCGGTGGACACGTCCCGGATCTGGCCGCGCTCCCGCAGCGTCTTGCTGACGGTGAGTTCCGACGGGGTGCCGTCGGGCAGCAGGCCGGCGATGTCCACGGCGTTGTGCCGCGCGTACACACCGGGTGCGGGCAGCGGCGGCAGGTGGACGCCCTCGCGGACGCGCTGCTCGGACATCTCGCGCTGCGTCATCGCCCGCTCGGTGCGCTCGCGGTGGGTGAGCACCATGGCGCCGACGGCGGCCGTGATGAGCAGGGCGCCGGTGATCTCGAAGGCGAAGACGTACTTGGTGAAGATGAGGGCCGCGAGGCCCTCCACGTTGCCGCCCGCGTTGGCCTCGGTGAGGCCGCCGAACTCGGTCAGGGAGGCGTTGCCGATGCCGGCGACCAGCAGGATGCCGAAGCCGAGACCGCAGACGAGGGCCAGCCAGCGCTGGCCCTTGATGGTCTCGGTCAGGGAGTCCGCGGCGGTGACGCCGACGAGCATGACCACGAACAGGAACAGCATCATGATCGCGCCGGTGTAGACGACGATCTGGACGACGCCCAGGAAGTAGGCGCCGTTGGCAAGGTAGAACACCGCCAGAATGATCATGGTCCCGGCGAGGCAGAGCGCGCTGTGCACGGCCCTCTTCATGAAGACGGTGCACAGGGCGCCGAGCACCGCGACGGTGCCCAGCACCCAGAACTGGAACGCCTCGCCGGTGGAGGTGGAGTAGGCGGCGAGCTGAGCGCTCATCGGCCGATCACCTCCCCGGCGGCGGGCTCGTCCTCGCCGAAGGTGGAGGCGGCCTCCTGCGGCACCTCGCCCTTGGTGAGGGCGACCTGCCGCTCGGTGCCGGGCGCGGCCTCGGTCACCAGGCCCCGGTAGTAGTCCTGTTCGTCCATGCCGGGGTAGATGGCGTGCGGGGCGTCGACCATGCCCTCGTCCAGGCCGGCGAGCAGCTGCTCCTTGGTGAAGATCAGGTTGGCGCGGCTGCTGTCGGCCAGTTCGAACTCGTTGGTCATCGTCAGCGCGCGCGTGGGGCACGCCTCGATGCACAGGCCGCACAGGATGCAGCGGGCGTAGTTGATCTGGTAGACGCGTCCGTACCGCTCGCCCGGCGAGTAGCGCTCCTCCTCGGTGTTGTCCGCCCCCTCGACGTAGATGGCGTCGGCGGGGCAGGCCCAGGCGCACAGCTCACAGCCGACGCACTTCTCCAGGCCGTCCGGATGGCGGTTGAGCTGGTGCCGTCCGTGGAACCGCGGAGCGGTGGTCTTCTGCTGCTCGGGATACTGCTCGGTGAGCCGCTTCTTGAACATGGCCTTGAAGGTCACGCCGAAGCCGGCTACCGGGTTCTGGAAACCGGGTTTGGTCTCCTTGGGCTCCTCAGCCATCGGACGCCTCCTTTCCATCCAGCGATCCGTCACTGTGAGTATCGGGCCCACCACTGACAATCAGCTCCCGCTCCCGGCGCGAAGCGCGCCTGGGCACCGGCGGAAGCTCCTGTCCCGGCAGCGGCGGTACGGGGAATCCGCCCGCCATCGGGTCGAATCCGGCGGGCTCGGCGGGGGCCTGCTCGTCCTTGCCCCGGTCGCGGAACATGTCCGCGACGAAGGAGAGCAGCAGCAGGGCCAGGACACCGCCGCCGACGTAGAGGGCGATGTCGGCGAAGTCGTAGTTCTCGTTGCGCAGGGTCCGCACGGTGGCGACGAGCATCAGCCAGGTCACCGAGACCGGGATGAGGACCTTCCAGCCGAGCTTCATCAGCTGGTCGTAGCGGACCCGGGGCAGCGTGCCGCGCAGCCAGATGAAGAAGAACAGCAGCAGCTGCACCTTGACGACGAACCAGAGCATCGGCCACCAGCCGTGGTTCGCGCCCTCCCAGAAGGTGCTGACCGGCCAGGGAGCCCGCCAGCCGCCGAGGAAGAGAGTCGTCGCGACGGCCGACACCGTCACCATGTTCACGTACTCGGCGAGCATGAACATCGCGAACTTGATCGACGAGTACTCGGTGTTGAAGCCGCCGACCAGGTCTCCCTCGGACTCCGGCATGTCGAAGGGGGCACGGTTGGTCTCGCCGACCATCGTGACGATGTAGAGGATGAAGGAGACCGGCAGCAGGAGGATGTACCAGCGGTCCTGCTGCTGCTCGACGATCGTCGACGTCGACATCGACCCGGAGTAGAGGAACACCGAGGCGAACGCGGCGCCCATCGCGATCTCGTACGAGATCATCTGCGCGCAGGACCGCAGGCCGCCCAGCAGCGGGTAGGTGGATCCGGAGCTCCAGCCCGCCAGGACGATGCCGTAGATGCCGACCGAGGCGACCGCGAGGATGTAGAGCATCGCGATCGGCAGGTCGGTGAGCTGCATCGTGGTGCGCTGGCCGAAGATCGAGATCTCGTTGCCGGCCGGCCCGAAGGGGATCACCGCGATCGCCATGAAGGCCGGGATGGCGGCGATGACCGGTGCGAGGACGTACACGACCTTGTCGGCGCGTTTGACGATGAGGTCTTCCTTCAGCATCAGCTTGATGCCGTCGGCGAGCGACTGGAGCATGCCCCAGGGGCCGTGCCGGTTGGGGCCGACGCGCAGCTGCATCCAGGCGACGACCTTGCGCTCCCAGACGATGGAGAACAGCACGGTCAGCATGAGGAAGGCGAAGCAGAACACCGCCTTGACGACGACCAGCCACCAGGGGTCGCGGCCGAACATCGAGAGGTCTTCCGCGGCGAAGTAGGGGCTCATGCCTCTCCCTCCTTGGTGGCGTCGGCGGCGGGCGTCGCCGGGCCGATGCGGACGAGGGAGCCGGGCCGGGCCCCGGTGTCGGAGGCGACGCCGCCGCCGGTGGAGTTCAGCGGGAGCCACACCACCCGGTCGGGCATCTCGGTGATCTCCAGTGGCAGTTCGACCGTTCCGGCGGTGCCGGTCACGGCGAGTGTGTCGCCGTCCTTGACGCCGGCTTCGGCGGCCGTGGCGGCGGACACGCGCGCGCGGGCGGCGTGCCGGGTCCCGGCGAGCGCTTCGTCGCCCTGCTGGAGGAGACCCTGGTCGAGCAGCAGGCGGTGCCCGGCGAGCACGGCCTCACCCGCGGCGGGTCGCGGCAGTACGCCCGCGGTGTCCGTCGGTGCGGTGGCCCGCGGCCCGCCCCAGGCGCCGAGCCGGTCCAGTTCGGCGCGCGCGGTGCGCAGGTCGGGAAGGCCCAGATGGACGTCCATGGCGTCGGCCAGCATCTGCAGCACGCGCGCGTCGGCCGGCGCCAGGCGGCGCGTCATCTGGTCGGGCTTGAGCGCGGCCTCGAAGGGGCGCACCCGGCCCTCCCAGTTGAGGAACGCGCCGGCCTTCTCGGCGACCGCGGCGACGGGCAGTACGACGTCGGCGTGGGCGGTGACCTCGCCGGGCCGCAGCTCCAGAGACACCACGAAGCCGGCCTCGGCGAGCGCCTCACGCGCACGCTGCGGGTCGGGCAGGTCGGCGACCTCCACTCCGGCGACGAGCAGTGCCTGAAGCTCACCGCCCGCGGCGGCGTCGATGATCTGGCCCGTGTCCCGGCCGTAGCGCAGCGGGAGTTCGGCGACGCCCCAGGCGGCCGCGACCTCCTCCCGCGCGCGCGGGTCGGTGGCCGGGCGCCCGCCAGGCAGCAGCGACGGCAGCGCGCCCGCCTCGATGGCGCCCCGCTCCCCCGCCCGGCGCGGAATCCACACCAGCTGCGCCCCGGTGGCGGTGGCCGCCCGGACGACGGCGGTCAGACCGCCCGCGACAGCGGCCAGCCGCTCACCTACGACGATCACCGCGCCGCCGGCGCGCAGCGCCTCGGCGGCCCGGCTGCCGGGTTCGTCCTCCAGGCCGACCCCGCTGGACAGTGCGTCCAGCCACTCGGTCTCGGTGCCCGGGGCGGCCGGCAGCAGCGTGCCGCCGGCCTTCTCCAGGCCGCGGGTGGCGTGCGTGGCCAGCGAGAACACCTTCTGCCCGTGCCCCCGCCAGCCCTTGCGCAGCCGCAGGAAGACGCCGGGCGCCTCCTCCTCGGACTCGAACCCGACGAGCAGGACGGCGGGCGCCTTCTCCAGCGTCGTGTACGTGATGCCGCTGCCGTCGAGGTCACGGCCTCGGCCCGCCACGCTGGACGCCAGGAAGTCGGCCTCCTCGCTGCTGTGCACGCGCGCGCGGAAGTCGATGTCGTTGGTGCCGAGCGCCACGCGCGCGAACTTGCTGTACGCGTAGGCGTCCTCGACGGTGAGGCGGCCGCCGGTCAGGACGCCGGTCCTGCCGCGCGAGGCGAGCAGTCCCTGGGCCGCGATCTGCAGCGCCTCCGGCCAGGAGGCCGGTTCGAGGTCGCCCTCGGCGTTGCGCACGAGCGGGGTGTCGAGCCGGTCGCGCTGCTGCGCGTACCGGAACCCGAACCGCCCCTTGTCGCAGATCCACTCCTCGTTGACCTCGGGGTCGTCGGCGGCGAGGCGCCGCATGACCTTGCCGCGCCGGTGGTCCGTGCGCGTCGCGCAGCCGCCGGAGCAGTGCTCGCAGACGGACGGCGAGGAGATCAGGTCGAAGGGCCGCGAACGGAACCGGTAGGCCGCCGAGGTGAGCGCGCCGACCGGGCAGATCTGGATGGTGTTGCCGGAGAAGTACGACTCGAAGGGGTCGCCCTCACCGGTGCCGACCTGCTGGAGCGCGCCCCGCTCGATCAGCTCGATCATCGGGTCGCCCGCGACCTGGTTGGAGAACCTGGTGCACCGGGCGCACAGCACGCACCGCTCACGGTCGAGCAGCACCTGTGTGGAGATCGGGACGGGCTTCTCGTAGGTCCGCTTGCGGCCCTCGAAGCGGGACTCGGCGTTGCCGTGTGACATGGCCTGGTTCTGCAGGGGGCACTCGCCGCCCTTGTCGCAGACCGGGCAGTCCAGCGGGTGGTTGATGAGGAGCAGCTCCATCACACCGTGCTGTGCCTTCTCGGCGACCGGGGAGGTGAGGTGGGTCTTCACCACCATCCCGTCCGTGCAGGTGATGGTGCAGGACGCCATCGGCTTGCGCTGGCCCTCGACCTCGACGATGCACTGGCGGCAGGCGCCGGCCGGGTCGAGGAGAGGGTGGTCGCAGAAGCGCGGGATCTCGATGCCGAGCTGCTCGGCGGCACGGATGACCAGGGTGCCCTTGGGCACGCTGATCTCCGCGCCGTCGATGGTCAGCGACACGAGATTCTCCGGCGGGAGAGCCGCCTCTCCGCCCCCGGAGGGAGCGCTGGTGGTCACCGTCATGCGTTCACCTCCGTGCGGTCGGCCCAGGCCGTCGACTTGGCCGGGTCGAAGGGGCAGCCGCGGCCCGTGATGTGCTGTTCGTACTCCTCGCGGAAGTGCTTGAGCGAGGAGAAGATCGGCGAGGCGGCACCGTCGCCGAGGGCACAGAAGGACTTGCCGTTGATGTTGTCGGCGATGTCGTTGAGCTTCTCGAGGTCGGACATGGCGCCCTTGCCCGCCTCGATGTCCCGCAGCAGCTGCACCAGCCAGTAGGTGCCTTCGCGGCAGGGCGTGCACTTGCCGCAGGACTCATGGGCGTAGAACTCGGTCCAGCGGGTGACGGCACGCACGACGCAGGTCGTCTCGTCGAAGCACTGGAGTGCTTTCGTGCCGAGCATGGAACCCGCGGCACCCACTCCTTCGTAGTCAAGGGGGACGTCGAGGTGCTCGTCGGTGAACATCGGTGTGGAGGAGCCGCCCGGCGTCCAGAACTTGAGGCGGTGGCCCGGTCGCATTCCGCCGCTCATCTCCAGGAGCTGGCGCAGGGTGATGCCGAGGGGGGCCTCGTACTGGCCGGGGCTGGCGACATGGCCGCTGAGCGAGTAGAGCGTGAAGCCCGGGGACTTCTCGCTGCCCATCGACCTGAACCATTCTTTTCCGTTTTGCAGAATCGCGGGAACCGACGCGATCGACTCCACGTTATTCACCACAGTCGGGCATGCGTAGAGGCCCGCGACAGCAGGGAAAGGAGGACGCAGCCGCGGTTGTCCACGGCGGCCTTCGAGCGAGTCCAGCAGCGCGGTCTCCTCACCACAGATGTACGCGCCCGCACCCGCGTGCACGGTGAGTTCGAGGTCGAGTCCGCTGCCCAGGACGTTCTCGCCGAGGTAGCCCGCCGCGTAGGCCTCGCGCACGGCCTCGTGCAACCGTCGCAGAACAGGGACGACTTCGCCCCGCAGATAGATGAACGCATGAGACGACCTGATGGCATAACACGCGATCACAATGCCCTCGATGAGGCTGTGCGGGTTCGCGAAGAGGAGCGGGATGTCCTTGCAGGTTCCCGGCTCCGACTCGTCGGCGTTGACAACTAGATAGTGCGGTTTTCCATCTCCCTGGGGAATGAACTGCCATTTCATTCCCGTGGGGAATCCCGCGCCACCGCGGCCGCGCAGACCGGAGTCCTTGACGTACGCGATCAGGTCGTCCGGCGACATGGCGAGCGCCTTGCGGAGTCCCTCGTACCCCTCGTGCCTTCGGTACACGTCCAGCGTCCAGGACCTGTCCTCGTCCCAGAAGGCCGACAGCACGGGTGCGAGCAGCTTCTCGGGGCCGGTGTCCTTCAGTTCGGGTGCCAAGGTCATCACTCCCCCTCCTCGGCGGTAGGCCCTGCCGGGTGGGCCGGGTCGGAGGCCGACGTGTCCTGTGGCGCGTCGTGCGAACTGAGGTGCTCGGTGGGCGACGGGTCGTGCACGGCCCGGTCCTGCGGCGCGTCGTGCGGTCCGCCGTCGCGTGGATGGACCACGCGCGCGGGTGCGGTCTCTCCCCTTGCCAGGCGAAGACCCACCAGCGACGCCGGTCCCGCGCTGCCGCCCCCGTCGACGGCGCCCTCGCGCTCGTCGGGGAAGCCCGCCAGGATCCGGGCGGTCTCCTTGAAGGTGCACAGCGGCGCCCCGCGCGTGGGCGAGACGGTACGGCCGGTGCGCAGGTCGTCCACCAGGCTCTTGGCGCTCTGCACGGTCTGGTTGTCGAAGAACTCCCAGTTGACCATCACGACCGGCGCGAAGTCGCAGGCCGCGTTGCACTCGATGTGCTCCAGGGTGACCTTGCCGTCGTCGGTGGTCTCGCCGTTGCCGACGCCGAGGTGGTCCTGGAGCGCCTCGAAGATGGCGTCGCCGCCCATCACCGCGCAGAGGGTGTTGGTGCAGACGCCCACCTGGTAGTCACCGCTCGGCCGGCGCCGGTACATGGTGTAGAAGGTCGCGACCGCGGTGACCTCGGCGGTGGTCAGGCCCAGTACGTCCGCGCAGAACTGCATCCCGGTGCGCGTGACGTGTCCCTCCTGCGACTGCACGAGGTGCAGCAACGGCAGGAGCGCGGAGCGGGAGTCGGGGTAGCGGGCGATGATCTCGCGCGCGTCCGTCTCCAGCCTGGCTCGGACGTCGTCCGGGTAGGCGGGCGGGGGCAGCTGGGGCATGCCCAGGCTGACGCCCCGCTCGGAAGAAGAGGTGGTCACCGGTCGACGCCTCCCATCACGGGGTCGATGGACGCCACGGCGACGATCACGTCGGCGACCTGGCCGCCTTCGCACATCGCCGCCATGGCCTGAAGGTTGGTGAAGGACGGGTCACGGAAGTGGACCCGGTAGGGGCGGGTGCCGCCGTCGGACACGACGTGCACACCGAGTTCGCCCTTGGGCGATTCGACGGCCGCGTACGCCTGGCCCGGCGGGACCCGGAAGCCCTCGGTGACCAGCTTGAAGTGGTGGATCAGGGCCTCCATGGAGGTGCCCATGATCTTCTTGATGTGGTCGAGGGAGTTGCCGAGACCGTCGGGGCCCAGGGCGAGCTGGGCAGGCCAGGCGATCTTCTTGTCGGGGACCATGACCGGGCCGGGCTGGAGCCGGTCCAGGCACTGTTCGACGATCCTGAGCGACTGGCGCATCTCCTCCAGGCGGATCAGGAAGCGGCCGTAGGCGTCGCAGGAGTCGGCGGTCGGGACGTCGAAGTCGTACGTCTCGTAGTCGCAGTAGGGCTGGCTCTTGCGCAGGTCGTGCGGCAGGCCGGTGGCGCGCAGCACCGGACCGGTGGCGCCGAGGGCCATGCAGCCGGCCAGGTCGAGATAGCCGATGTCCTGCATGCGGGCCTTGAAGATGGGGTTCCCGGTGGCGAGCTTGTCGTACTCCGGGAGGTTCTTCTTCATCTTCTTCACGAACTCGCGGATCTGGTCCACCGCGCCGGGAGGCAGGTCCTGGGCGAGTCCGCCGGGGCGGATGTACGCGTGGTTCATCCGCAGGCCGGTGATGAGTTCGTAGATGTCGAGAATCAGTTCACGATCACGGAATCCGTAGATCATGATCGTGGTCGCGCCGAGTTCCATGCCGCCGGTGGCGATGCACACCAGGTGGGAGGACATCCGGTTCAGCTCCATCAGGAGCACCCGGATGATCTTGGCTCGCTCGGTGATCTGGTCCTCGATGCCGAGGAGCTTCTCGACGCCGAGGCAGTAGGCGGTCTCGTTGAAGAAGGACGTCAGGTAGTCCATGCGCGTCACGAAGGTGGTGCCCTGTGTCCACGTACGGAACTCGAGGTTCTTCTCGATGCCGGTGTGCAGGTAGCCGATGCCGCAGCGGGCCTCGGTGACCGTCTCGCCGTCGATCTCCAGGATCAGGCGGAGCACACCGTGGGTGGAGGGGTGCTGGGGCCCCATGTTGACGACGATGCGTTCGTCGTCGGCGCGGGCCGCGGACTGGACGACCTCGTCCCAGTCGCCACCGGTCACCGTGTAGACGGTGCCTTCGGTGGTCTCGCGCGGCGATGCTGACTGAGTGCTCACGAGTACGACCTCCGCTGGTCCGGAGCCGGGATCTGGGCGCCCTTGTACTCGACGGGGATGCCGCCGAGGGGATAGTCCTTGCGCTGGGGGTGGCCCTGCCAGTCGTCCGGCATCATGATCCGCGTCAGGGCCGGGTGACCGTCGAAGACGATCCCGAAGAAGTCGTAGGTCTCGCGCTCGTGCCAGTCGTTGGTCGGATAGACGGAGACCAGGGACGGGATGTGACGGTCGGTGTCCGGGGCGCTGACCTCGAGCCGGATCAGCCTGTTGTGGGTGATCGAGCGCAGGTGGTAGACGGCGTGCAGTTCGCGGCCCTTGTCGTTCGGGTAGTGGACGCCGCTCACGCCCGTGCACAGTTCGAAGCGCAGGGCAGGGTCGTCACGCAGGGTGCGGGCGACGCGGACGAGGTGCTCGCGTTCGATGTGGAAGGTGAGTTCGTCGCGGTCGACGACCGTCCTCTCGATCGCGTTGCCGGGGAGGAGACCCTGCTCCTCCAGCGCGCCCTCCAGTTCGTCGGCGACCTCGTCGAACCAGCCGCCGTAGGGGCGGGCGGTCGCGCCGGGGAGGCGTACCGAGCGGACCAGGCCGCCGTAACCGGAGGTGTCGCCGCCGTTGGCGGCGCCGAACATGCCGCGCTGGACGCGGATCTCCTCGCCGCCCTGACCTCGCTGGCCGGGGAGGTTGGAGGCGGAGAGGTCCTTCTCGGGGTTGGTTCCCCCGGCCCCCGCGCCGGTGCCGTTGGCGTCGCTCACCGCAGCAGCCCCTTCATCTCGATCAAGGGCAGGGCCTTGAGCGCCGCTTCCTCGGCCTCGCGGGCCGCCTCCTCGGCGTTCACACCCAGCTTGGTGTTCTGGATCTTGTGGTGGAGCTTGAGGATCGCGTCCATCAGCATCTCGGGGCGCGGCGGGCAGCCGGGGAGATAGATGTCGACAGGGACGATGTGGTCCACGCCCTGGACGATCGCGTAGTTGTTGAACATGCCGCCCGAGGATGCGCACACCCCCATGGAGATCACCCACTTCGGGTTCGGCATCTGGTCGTAGACCTGCCGCAGCACCGGCGCCATCTTCTGGCTGACCCGGCCGGCCACGATCATCAGGTCCGCCTGGCGGGGCGAACCGCGGAAGACCTCCATGCCGAAGCGCGCCAGGTCGTAGCGGCCGGCGCCGGTGGTCATCATCTCGATGGCGCAGCAGGCGAGGCCGAACGTGGCCGGGAAGACGGACGCCTTGCGCACCCAGCCCGCGGCCTGTTCGACGGTGGTCAGCAGGAATCCGCTCGGAAGCTTTTCTTCGAGTCCCATGGCTTAAAGGCCCCTCAGTCCCATTCCAGGCCGCCGCGCCGCCACACATAGGCGTAGGCGACGAAGACGGTGAGCACGAAGAGCAGCATCTCCACGAGCCCGAAAACCCCCAGCGCGTCGAAGGTGACGGCCCAGGGGTAGAGGAAGACGATCTCGATGTCGAAGACGATGAAGAGCATCGCCGTCAGGTAGTACTTGATGGGGAAGCGCCCGCCGCCGGCCGGCGTGGGGGTCGGCTCGATACCGCACTCGTAGGCCTCGAGCTTGGCGCGGTTGTACCGCTTCGGCCCGATCAACGTGGCCATGACCACGGAGAAGATCGCAAAGCCTGCCCCGAGGGCTCCCAGTACGAGGATGGGCGCATACGCGTTCACCGCTCCTCGCTCCTCTCAGTCGGCACTGACTGCTGGCGATGGTGTGGGCTCACATCCGTCTCACAGGCCTCTCGAACTCCGCCGGTCCTGACGAAGATCGAGAACATGTGAAGCAGGTCACAAGCCCAACTGCCTCGCATCCTATGCCTGCCGCTCTGTGATCTGCGACACGGGGTATTGCACAAGCTTTGTGATCTCCACCACCTGACGAAGGATCATGAAGTCATATCAGCGGTGATCTTCGTACGCGAAGCGTCAGAGTGATCACAAGAAGTGACATTTGCGCGCGTCGTCGCAGGTCGAGGGCGGCGTCTCTATATCAAGAGGGTTCCGCTGCATGCAAATTGGTGCTGGACGGGGCCCCTTGGTAGAGGACGCGTTCACACATCAGAGGGAGTCGCGGGGTCGATGTGGACGCGTGCACGGGTTCACAAGCGGAGCCGGTCGCGCCGCGCACGCCGGACGCGGGCCTTCCGTTAATCGTTCCGTGACCTCCGCCACACTCGCGGGTGGTGCCGGAGAGCCGGGCTTGGCCAACGATCGCAACCAGTGCTAGGTGCGGGGCAATCCGGACGTAACCGCGAAAGGCCATGATCACGGGCTTGATCACCCGCGTCCGCAATGTCCGTTACGGCGTCAATAAAGAGTGGCGCGGCGGGTGTTCGGGGTCCCCATTGAGTAATTGTGGCGCAGCACACGTTTCTTGAAGGTATGAAGGACCCCCTGATACCGGTTGTACTCATGTCCCACACCGCTCACATACGCAGCCACCGGAAACCCCGCCGCAGCGCGTCGACGATCGCGATGCGGGCCGGAGTCGCCAGTGGTGTACTCGGCTCGCTGGCCGTGGCCACCGCGGCAGGAGCGGCCAACGCCGCCGAGCCGGTGACGCAGACGCTCGAACTGCCCGTCCTGACGGGTGACGTGGCCGCCCAGGTCGCGCAGTCCGCGAACGCCACCCAGCAGGCCGCCGCGAACTACCAGCTGGAGGCCGAGCGCGACGCGGCCGCCGCCGCGGCCGCCAAGGAGGCCAAGGAGGACCTCGCCGCAGCCAAGAAGGCCGAGGCGAAGAAGAAGGCCGAGGAGGCCCGTAAGGCCGCCGCTGAGGCCGCCGTGTCCCGTTCCACGGAGCGGACCACCCTCTCGACCACGACGACCGCCTCCGCCCCCGCCAGCGGCAGCGTCGGCACGGTCATCTCCTTCCTCAAGGCCCAGCTGGGCGACGCCTACGTCATGGGCGCCACCGGCCCCAACGCCTGGGACTGCTCCAGCCTGGTGCAGGCCGCGTTCAAGCAGGTCGGCGTGGACCTTCCGCGCGTCTCGCAGGACCAGTCGATGGCCGGCACCGACGTGTCGCTGTCCAACCTCCAGGTCGGCGACATCCTGTACTGGGGCGGCAAGGGCTCCGCGTACCACGTGGGCGTGTACATCGGGAACGGCCAGTACCTCGACGCGGCCAACTCCGCCAAGGGCGTCGTCATCCAGGACCTCTCCGGCTACCCGGCGTCGGGCGCGGTGCGCGTGCTCTGACACGCACCGGTCCGGACACCCGGATCACCGTCAAGGGCCGCAGCCGCTCGGGGGCAGCGGCCCTTCGGGCTCTCCTGGCATCCTCGGGCCGCACCGGTGGAACCCCACCGGCCGTCCGCGAGTTGAAGGAGAGACCGCCATGCCCAGCGTGTTCGTCCAGGGACGCCCCGTCGCCTCGTACCCCCCGCTCGCGCCGGAGGCCGGCCGCGGCTCGGTGCGGCGGATCACCGAGACCGGTGAGGGGGTCCTGCACAGGCCGTGCCGGGACGTGACCGAGTTCGGCCCCGATCTCGCCGCGCTCATCGACGACATGTTCCTCACGATGTACGTCGCCGAGGGAGCCGGCCTCGCCGCGAACCAAGTCGGGGTCGATCTGCGACTGTTCGTCTACGACTGCCCCGACGACGAAGGTGTCCGGCATGTCGGACATCTCGTCAACCCGGTGCTGGACCCGCTCGACCCGGCCCACCGCCGGCTGCTCGACGAGGGCGAGGGCTGCCTGTCCGTCCCCGGCGCCGTCATGGACGTACCGCGTCCGGACCGGGCCCTCGTGCGCGGGCTCGGCAAGGACGGGGAGCCGCTCCTCATCGAGGGCACGGGGTACTTCGCGCGCTGCCTCGCCCATGAGACCGACCACGTGAACGGGCACGTGTATCTCGACCGGCTCTCCCGGCGGGACCGCAAGGACGCGCTGCGGCAGGTGGCGGACCGGCGGGACGAGGTGCTGGCCCGCCGGGCCGCCAGGCAGCGGACACTCACCGCCTGATCACGCCGCCACGGCCGCCGGAGGGCGGGAGCATGTGACGGCGTTCCCGTATCGGCTCAGGCCTTCGGGGCGACCTTGCTCAGGCCGTTGATGATGCGGTCCATCGCGTCGCCGCCCGTGGGGTCGGTGAGGTTGGCGAGCATCTTGAGCGTGAACTTCATCAGCATCGGGTGCGTCAGGCCGCGCTGGGTCGCGATCTTCATGACCTTCGGGTTGCCGATCAGCTTCACGAAGGCGCGGCCCAGCGTGTAGTAGCCGCCGTAGGTGTCCTTGAGGACGCGGGGGTAGCGCTGGAGGGCCAGTTCGCGGCCCGCGGGGGTCGAGCGGGCGTGGGCCTGGACGATGACGTCGGCGGCGAGCTGGCCGGACTCCATGGCGTAGGCGATGCCCTCGCCGTTGAAGGGGTTCACCAGGCCGCCGGCGTCGCCGACGAGCAGCAGGCCCTTGGTGTAGTGCGGCTGCCGGTTGAAGGCCATCGGCAGGGCGGCTCCGCGGATGGGGCCGGTCATGTTGTCCGGGGTGTAGCCCCAGTCCTCCGGCATGGAGGCGCACCAGGCCTTGAGGACCTCACGCCAGTCCAGTTCCTTGAAGGAGTTCGAGGTGTTGAGGACGCCCAGGCCCACGTTGGACGTGCCGTCGCCCATGCCGAAGATCCAGCCGTAGCCCGGCAGGAGGCGGTCCTCGCCCGGTCCTCGCCGGTCCCAGAGTTCGAGCCAGGACTCCAGGTAGTCGTCCTCGTGGCGGGGGCTGGTGAAGTAGGTGCGCACGGCGACGCCCATCGGGCGGTCCTCGCGGCGGTGCAGGCCCATCGCGAGGGAGAGGCGGGTGGAGTTGCCGTCGGCGGCGACGACGAGCGGGGCCCGGAAGGTGACCTCGCGCTTCTCCTCGCCGAGTTTCGCGTGCACACCGGTGATCCGGCCGGTGCGCTCCTCGACGATGGGCGCGCCGACGTTGCAGCGCTCGTAGAGCCGGGCTCCCGCCTTCTGGGCCTGGCGGGCGAGCTGCTCGTCGAAATCGTCTCGCTTGCGGACGAGGCCGTAGTCCGGGAAGGAGGCGAGATCCGGCCAGTCCAGCTGGAGGCGGACACCGCCGCCGATGATGCGCAGGCCCTTGTTGCGCAGCCAGCCCGCCTCCTCGGAGATGTCGATCCCCATGGCGACGAGTTGCTTGACGGCGCGCGGGGTGAGGCCGTCGCCACAGACCTTCTCGCGCGGGAACTCGGTCTTCTCCAGCAGGAGTACGTCGAGCCCGGCCTTGGCGAGGTGGTAGGCGGTCGTGGAGCCGGCCGGCCCCGCGCCGACCACGATCACATCGGCGGTGTTTTCGGAGAGGGGCTCGGTCACGGCGGGTTCTCCCCAAGTTCGGAATTGCGTGCCGACCGGCACTGGACATGGGCAGTCTATTCAGGAGAATTGATCAACCTGCTGAAGGGCTGCCCCCGTGAACCGAGTTCTGCCCGTCGTACGGCTGCGCGTCCCCACGGACGAGGACGCGGTGGCGTGGCAACGGATCTTCGACCACCCCGATGTCATGGAGTTCCACGGCGGCCGTTCGGCGGGGCTGTCCGTCTACGAGGAGCTGACCGCCCGCCAGCGCCGGCACGACGCCGAGCGCGGGTTCTGCCTGTGGACGATGCTCGACGAGTCGGGCCGGGTCATCGGCTTCACCGGCGCACAGCCGTGGGACCGGGAGTGGGGCCCGACCGGGGAGATCGAGATCGGCTGGCGGCTCGGCCGGGAGTACTGGGGGCAGGGGTACGTCACGGCGGCGGCGCGGATGACCCTGGAGCGGGTGCGGGAGGCGGGGGTGCCGAGCGTGGTGGCCATGGTCGTCGCGGGCAACACCCGGTCCATCGCCGTCACCCAGCGGCTCGGCATGCGGCTCACCGAGGTGTTCACGACCCCGGAGTCGGAACAGCAGGGGCACTGCTACCGGCTGGACCTGTAGCAGCCCTGCGGAAGCCCTGCGGAAGCCCTGCGGAAGCCCTGCGGAAGCTTCAACTCCGGTTCCGTGACCTTGAGTAGTCGATTGTCACGGTAAGGCAGCGGTTGCTTCCGGTCGCCCCCTTGGGCGGTTACCCTTCCAGTACCGCTGGGGGTGACATCTGTGCTCATACGGCCCAAAACACCCGAGGTGCGCGTACCGAGGCTCGTCGGACTGATGGCCATGGACGCGCGCGAGGCCGCCACCGCGCAAGGAGTGCTGCTGGCCGCGCCGGACCGGCCCGACTTCCAGCGCACCGTCGTCGACTACGTCGTACGGCAGTACCCGCCGCCCGGTGTCGAGGTGCCGCGCGGGGCCGTCGTCACCGTGTGGTTCGACTTCACCGAGGGCGGGGGTGGCGGAGGCGCGGGCGTCCGCGAGCCCCGGCTGCCGGCGCCGGGCGGAGGCGGTCTGCAGCGCGAACTGGACCCGCCGCCGCAAGGCCCCTTCCAGACGGTCAGCGGGTAGCCGCGGACGGGGCGAGCCGGTCGGTCACGTCTCCTTGAAGCCCCGGTCACTTCTCCTTGAGGCCCCGGTCAGTCCTTCATGAGGCCCCGGTCAGTCCTTTCTTGAGGCCCCGGCTCAGTTCTCCTTGAAGCCCCGGTGCAGGGTGACGACGCCGCCGGTCAGGTTGCGCCAGGCGACCTTCGACCAGCCGGCCTTGCTCAGGTGCCCGGCGAGGGCGGGCTGGTCGGGCCAGGCGCGGATGGACTCGGCGAGGTAGACGTACGCGTCCGGGTTGGAGGAGACCGCGCGGGCGACCGGGGGCAGGGCACGCATCAGGTACTCGGTGTAGACCTGGCGGAACGGCGCCCAGGTCGGATGCGAGAACTCGCAGATCACGACGCGTCCGCCGGGGCGGGTCACCCGGTGCATCTCGCGCAGGGCGGTGTCGAAGTCCTGCACGTTGCGCAGGCCGAAGGAGATCGTGACGGCGTCGAAGGTGTCGTCCTTGAACGGCAGCTTCGTCGCGTCGCCCGCGGTGAGCGGCAGCCAGGGGTGCTTCTGCTTGCCCACCTGGAGCATGCCGAGGGAGAAGTCGCAGGGGACGACGTAGGCGCCGGTCCGGGCGAAGGGCAGCGAGGAGGTGGCCGTACCGGCGGCCAGGTCGAGGACCTTCTGCGCGGGACGGGCGTCGACCGCGCGCGCGACCTCCTTGCGCCACCTGCGGTCCTGGCCGAGGGAGAGGACGTCGTTGGTGAGGTCGTACCGTTCCGCCACGCGGTCGAACATCGAGGCGACTTCGTGGGGCTGCTTGTTCAGGGAAGCACGGGTCACCCGCCCATTGTGGCAGCAGGGGGTCGCCCGTCATGGCAGCAGGCTCGGCTTCTTCCGGGCGGCGACATCCTCGATCCAGCCGCGGGCCGGCACGAACACCGCGACCAGCAGCCGGCCCACGGGGAGAGTGCCTGCCGGTGCCGTAGGACCAGCGTTGGCGCTGGGACCACAGCTCGGCGCGTCCGCGTCCGCGACGGCGACCGCGGGCGGCGGCACGGCTTTCGATGGCGGGCCCAAAATGCATTCTTCGGATATCAGGGAGCCTTTGGGTTCCTTAACCCTGGCCTTCTCGTGAAAGGGCCCTGAGGAGTGGGCGAACCCGCCCTTCGCCTGAGAGAAACAAGAAAAGCATGCATGGCCGGCCCTCGACGGAGCCGGGCAGATTGCCTCTTTCGTGCTCCACATCGCCCGGGTTTGACCATATCCGTCCATGCAATGCCCGAGTGTTCACTGTCCCGGCGCGGGCCGCTCGAACGTGAGAGATTCCGAGTTCGGGAAAGGTCATTGTTTCCGTGCCGAGACAGAAATCACGAGAGCGGGCGCATGCGCAGAATGAGGAGTTTCCTGAGGCCGAGGGCCGGGCTCGCCTGCCTGTTCGCCCTGGCCACGGCGGGATGCTCCGCGGGGTCCGACAGCACGTCGGACGCGGCACCCGCGACACCCACCGCACCGGGACGCAGCAGCAGCGCCGCGCCAGCGCCCTCCCGGACCGCCGCGTCCGGCACGGCGTACGCCCCCTACGTCAGCGCGGCGGAGGCCTCCGCCAACGACACGGCGGGCACACCGGCGACGTACAACCTGGCCTTCGTCATCTCCGACGGAAGCGGCTGCACCCCGGAGTGGAACGGCCAGTACGCGGTGGACGACGCGACCGTGGCCTCGCGCGTCGCCGCGCTCACGGAGACGGGCGCCTCGGTGCGGGTCTCCTTCGGCGGGGCGTCCGGGGAGGAACTGGCGGCCACCTGCGACACCGTGGCCGAGCTGACGCGGGCCTATGGCGCGGCGCTCGACGCGGCCGGTTCCACGCAGGCCGACTTCGACATCGAGGGCGCGGAGCTGACCGACGCCGGCTCGGTCGCCCTGCGCTCCCGGGCGATAGCCGCGCTGCAGGAGGAACGCCCGGACCTGGAGGTCTCGTTCACCCTGCCGGTGATGCCTTCGGGGCTGGACGCCGACAGCCTCGCGCTGCTGACCTCGGCGAACCAGTACGACGTCCAGGTGGCCGCCGTCAATCTGATGACGATGAACTACGGCGAGTCGTACGCCGGTGACATGGGCGGCTACGCGATCACCTCGGCCACCGCCGCGCACAGCCAGTTGAAGGCCGTCTTCGGCACGGCGGACGCCGACGCCTGGAAGGGCATGGCGCTCACCTCGATGATCGGCGTCAACGACGTGGACAACGAGACGTTCACGCTCGCGGACGCGGCCCAGGTGCGGGCGTTCGCCGAGGAGAAGGGCATCGCCTGGGTGTCGATGTGGTCGACGTTCCGGGACCAGCAGTGCGCGGACGGCACCGGCACGGAAGGTGCGGAAGACGCGGAAGACGCGGAAGACGCAGACGACGCGCCGACCAACTGCAGCGGGGTGCGCCAGAGTTCGGGCGCGTTCGCGGAGGCGTTCTCGGGCTGACGTGCGTCCCGGCCGGCTAGCGGCGCCTGTGGACGAGCCGTCCCGCGCACACCGTCGCGATGCAGGCGCCGCTCTCGTCGAAGACGGCGAGGTCGGCGCGGCCGGTCTCGGTGATCGCGGTCGGGCGGGCCCGCGACAGCACGACGACGTCGTTGCGCTCGGCGGCGGCCCGGAGTTCGGGGGAGCCGGCGTGTTCGGCGAGGACGGCCACCGCGCCGAGCTTCAGCACCGCGTGGACGCGCTCGCGCGGGCTGGGGGCGTCCGGCAGCGGCCCCTCGTGGAGGTGCGCCGGGCCGAGCACACCGGGCCAGCGCCGCACCCGCGCGCCCGGAAAGCGCCGCTCCAGCTCCGCGAGAGTCCCCACCACCGCGACCCGGCCGCCCTGGACGGCGACGGCACCGTCCTTGATCGGCTCCGGGTCGCCGTCCCAGACGTGGCGGACCTCGTCGGCCGCGTGGATCGTCAGCACGGGCAGGTCAGTTGGAGGCCAGCAGCTTCAGTTCGGGGTGCGCGGTGCCGCCCTCGATCGCGGTGGACGAGATGTGCGAGACGACCCGCTCGTCGACCGGGTCGTTCGCCGGGTCGTCGTGCACGAGGAGGTGCTCGTACGTCGTCGCGCGCTGCGCCGGGACCCGGCCCGCCTTGCGGATCAGGTCGATGATCTCCAGGCGGTTGGAGCGGTGCTTGGCACCGGCCGAGGAGACGACGTTCTCCTCCAGCATGATCGAGCCGAGGTCGTCCGCGCCGTAGTGCAGCGACAGCTGGCCGACCTCCTTGCCCGTGGTCAGCCAGGAGCCCTGGATGTGACGGACGTTGTCGAGGAAGAGGCGGGCGATCGCGATCATCCGCAGGTACTCGAAGAGGGTCGCCTGGGTGCGGCCCTTCAGGTGGTTGTTCTCGGGCTGGTAGGTGTACGGGATGAAGGCGCGGAAGCCGCCCGTCCGGTCCTGTACGTCGCGGATCATGCGCAGGTGCTCGATGCGCTCGGCGTTGGTCTCGCCGGTGCCCATCAGCATCGTCGACGTGGACTCCACGCCGAGGTTGTGCGCGGTCTCCATGATCTCCAGCCAGCGCTCGCCGGACTCCTTCAGCGGGGCGATCGCCTTGCGCGGGCGGGCGGGGAGCAGCTCGGCGCCGGCCCCGGCGAAGGAGTCGAGACCGGCGGCGTGGATGCGCTGGATCGCCTCCTCGACGGACACCTTGGAGATGCGGGCCATGTGCTCGACCTCCGACGCCCCCAGGGAGTGGATGACGAGCTGCGGGTACGCGGCCTTGATCGCGGCGAAGTGCTTCTCGTAGTACTCGACGCCGAAGTCGGGGTGGTGTCCGCCCTGGAACATGATCTGGGTGCCGCCGAGTTCGACGGTCTCCGCGCACCGGCGCAGGATGTCGTCGAGGTCGCGCGTCCAGCCCTTGGCCGTGTCCTTCGGCGCCGCGTAGAAGGCGCAGAACTTGCACGCCGTGACGCACACGTTCGTGTAGTTGATGTTCCGCTCGATGATGTACGTCGCGATGTGCTCGATGCCGGCGTACTGACGGCGTCGCACGGCGTCGGCCGCCGAGCCCAGCGCGTGCAGGGGCGCGTCGCGGTAGAGGTCGAGCGCCTCCTCGGGAGTGATCCGCCCACCCTCGGCGGCACGGTCGAGGACGGACTGAAGGTCGGCCTTCTCGGTCACCGGAGCGTCCCTTTCGTCAAGGGTTGTGGACGGACCCGGCCAGCCTACGCCAGCGCCTCCGAACGGCTCACCTCAGGCCGCGTAGGCGCCCATCAGCACACCGGCGTACACACCGGCGATCAGGAACGGCCCGAACGGGATCGCGGTCCGGCGTCCGGCCCTGCGCGCGAGCAGGAGCGCGCCGCCGTACAGGGCGCCCGACAGGAACGCGGCGAAGGTGCCCAGCATGACCGTCGCCCAGCCGTACCAGCCGAGGACGGCGCCCGCGCCGAGGGCGAGTTTCACGTCGCCGAAGCCCATGCCGCCCGGGTTGATGAGATGCAGCACGAAGTAGCCGGCGCTGAGCGCGAGGGCACCCAGCAGGGCCGTCGTCCAGTCACCGGCGTGCTCGGGCAGCAGCGCGGCCACCCCCAACAGGGTGAGGGCTACGGCCGCCAGGGGCAGCGTGAGCGGATCGGGCAGCCGCCTCACCCGCAGATCGACCGCCGCGAGCAGCACCCCGACGGGCGCCAGCAGCAGCCATACGGCCAGCTCGGGCCGGATGCCGGTGGCGAGCGCCAGCCCGGCGCACAGGAGCGCGGTGACGAGGGAGAGACGAAGGACGCCGGGGCCGTACGGCGGTGAAGGGACGGGACAGCCGGGACAGCGGGCGGGCCCGAGCCAGCCGCGCAGGGGATGCCCCTCGGGGCAGGTGCGCCGCCAGCCGGGATCGACGACCTCCCCCACCACGTCCCCTTCCTCCAGTTCCACCGAGAACCGGTACGCCGCCCGTGGCAGCAGCGCTCCCGCGAGCGCGCCCCACACCGCCGCGAGGACGATCAGCAGGGCGTCGATCGGTGCGACGGTCAAGGAACTCCGCCTCTCTCTTCGCTCGTCGCCTGTGCCTGCGCCGCTCTCTGCCCGTGCCCACTCCGCCCGCTAGTCGATCCGCGACATCCGCGCCACCGGATTGCCTTCCGCCGAACTCTCCGACCGGTACGTCAGATCGTCGCCCGTGCGCGTCAACCGCACCGTGTGGGCGGCCGGGTTGCAGCCGCCGTGGTTGGTCGCGGCGCCGACCGAGGTGGTGATCAGTTCCTTCGAGGTGACCTTGGTCAGGGTGAGGACGTCGAGGCAGACACCGCCGAGCACGTCGGTCTGCCGAAGCCGCCCCAACTCCTTCCCTACGGCGGCCTGTTTCACCGTCAGCCGGAAGGTGCCCATCGGGAGCCGGCCGCCGAGCCCGCTGCCCTGGCCCTCCCAGGTGCCGACGTAGACGGCGGGGACCACGCCGGTCGCGGCCGGGGGCGCGGTGGCGGCCGGGGCGGAGGAGGACGCGTCGCTGCCCGCGGCGCTGTCGTTGTCGTCGGAGCCCGAACCCGGCATCAGGTCGAGGACGAACACCGAGCCGACCGTCACCGCCGCCAGCGCGCCCGCGACGGCGAGGGCCACGGTGCAGCTGAGCCGGCGCCCGCGCCCGCCCTCGCCCGCAGTCGCGGCGGCGGCGAGGGAGAGCGACACCTTGCCGGGCCGCTCACCACCGGCCGCTGTCCTCCCGGCGTCCCGAGGCGCGGGCATCGCAGGCGCCGGCATCACCGGAGCGGCCATCACCGGCGCCGGACCGAACTCCCCCACCGAGGCACTGCTGAACCCCACCGGCCCGGACACCGGCCCGGACACCGACTGCCCCGCCCCCG
>NZ_JARGEF010000091.1:0-28854 GCF_033794725.1 Streptomyces sp. ID05-39B
GCGCGGACGGGGCCTCCAGCCAGAGCCGGCGGCGGGCGAAGGCCGGCCGGGGCAGCGGGTGGCGGGTCGGCGGGTGCTCGGCGACCGTCCGCGCGTCGGGCTCGCTGACGATCAGGTGGGCGTTGGTGCCGCCGAGCCCGAAGGCACTGACGGCGGCGACCCTGGGACGGCCGGGGTCGGGCCAGTCCCGCAGGGCGGTGTTCGGATAGAACGGGGAGTCGGCGAAGTCGAAGCGCGGGTTGGGGTTCTCGCAGTGCAGGGTCGGCACGAGCTGCCGGTTCCTCAGTGCCAGTACCGCCTTGACCAGCCCGGCCGCGCCGGCCGCGCTGAGCAGGTGGCCGATGTTGGATTTGACGCTGCCGATCGCGCAGAAGCCTCGCGCGTCGGTGGTCTCCCGGTAGACGTCGGTCAGCGCCCGCAGCTCGATCGGGTCGCCGATCATCGTGCCCGTACCGTGCGCCTCGACCATGCCGACCCGTTCCGCGGACATTCCCGCGGTGGCCAGCGCACGGCGGATCGCCTTGGCCTGGGCCACCGGGTTCGGCGTGGTCAGGCCCATGGTGCGGCCGTCGTTGTTGACGGCCACCGCGTCGACCACCGCGAGCACCCGGTCACCGTCCTCGATCGCCCGGGCGAGCGGCTTGAGCAGCACCAGGCCGCAGCCCTCGCCGGGCACGAAGCCGTCGGCGTCCCGGTCGAAGGTGGCGCACCGTCCGGTCGGCGAGAGCGCCCGGACGGCGCTGAACTCCAGGTAGGGGCGCTCGTCCAGCAGGATGTCCACGCCACCGGCGATCGCCAGTTCGGATTCGCCCTCCAGCAGGCTGCGGCAGGCGAGTTGGACCGCTGCGAGGGCGGAGGAGCAGGCGCTGTCGACGACCAGGTTCGGGCCGTGCAGGTCGAAGTGGTGGGCGACCCGGGCGGCGACGAAGTTCTGGTCGCCGCCGAGCGCGGCCGCGCCGGAGCGCAGGCCGATCCGCCGGCCGTAGTCGCCGAGGCGGGCTCCGACGAACACCCCGACCTCGCGGCCTTGCAGCTCTTCGGTCCGGTACCCCGCGTCGGCAAGGCAGTTGACGGTCCCTTCGAGAACCAGCCGGACCGCCGGGTCGAGGCACCGGGCCTCTTCCTCGGTCATCCCGAACCACTCCGGGTCGAAATCCTCGATGCCGTCGACGAAACCGCCCCACCGGCTGATGCTGCTGCCGATCCGGTGTTCCGGCCGGTACAGCGCCCGATGGTCCCAGCGGCTCGGCGGGATCTCGGTGATGCAGTCCCGGCCCGCCGCCAGGGCGGCCCAGAAGGCGTCGGGGTCGGGGGCGCCGGGGAACCTGCAGTCCAGGCCGATGATCGCGATCCTGCGGTCGACAGGTTCCTGCGACGCGACCGGAAGCGGGACCGGAGCCGGAGCCGGGACCACGCCCGCAACCGGAGCCGGAGCCAAAGCCGGGACCGGAGCCGGGACCGGGGCCGCGACCGGAGCCGGGGCCGCGACCGGGGAGGGCTGGGTGACCGCCGTCGGAGGTCCGGCCGGCGCATGCCCGCGAGCTGACGGGATGCCGACGGCCGTGCGGTCCAGTCCGGCCTTCCGGAGGTGGGCGGCGAGCCGTTCGAGGGTCTGGTGCTCCAGCAGCACGGCCGGCTCCAGGCTGCTGCCGGTCTGCTGCTCGATCAGTTCGACGAGTTCGCCGAGCATCACCGACTCCACACCCAGGTCGGCGAACGGCGCGGTGGCGTCGAGGTCGGGCAGCGGGATCCCCAGCGCCTCGGAGAACAGGGTGAGCAGCCAGTCCGGCGGCGCGTCGGACAGCATCGGGGCAGCCGCGACCGACGGCACGTCAGAGGGCGCCAGGGCAGCCGCGACCGACGACACGTCAGAGGGCGCCAGGGCAGCCGCGACCGACGACACGTCAGAGGGCGTCACGGCAGCCGTGGCCGACGACACGTCAGAGGGCGTCACGGCAGCCGTGGCCACCGTGGCGGCCGGTGCGTCGACGGGCGCCGCCGCCGCGCGGTTCGCGTGCAGCAGGGTCGCCGGGTCGAAGCGTCCGGGCAGCGGGACGGCGGGCAGCAGCTGGGCGGGCAGCGTGCCGGTGAGGACGGCTTCGAGTACCCGCAGCCCCTCCTCGACGGTGATCGCGTCCAGCCCGGCGGGCGCGCAGCCGTCCGGCTGGCCGGCGCCCATGCCGGTGCCGAGCCAGGTCGGCCAGTGCACGCTGTGGAAGCGGGTGCGGCCGGTGCGGGTCCGGTCGGCGAGGTACTCCAGGTGCGCGTTGGCGGCGGCGTAGTCGCTGACGCCCGCGCCGAGACGGGGAACCAGGGTGCTGGCAGAGGACATCAGGACGAAGAACTCGGGCTGGACGGCGGCGCACAGCCGTACCAGCAGCTCGACGCCCGCCGTCTTCGGCTCGAACACCTCGGCGATGTCCGCGACCGCCTTGTGGACGAAGGAGGGCCGTCCCCGGCTGGGCAGTCCGGCGCAGTGCACCACGCCCTCGACCGGGCCGAGCGAGCTGCGGACCTGGGCGAGGAACGCGCCGAGCCCGGCGTCGGTGACGGGGGCCTCGCCGTGCAGCATCACCTGGGCGCCGGCGCGTTCCAGCGCCTGCACGTTGCGCACCGCGATCGCCTCGCGGTCCGTCAGCTCGGGCGCCGCCCAGCGGTGGCGTGGCGGCAGCGGGTGGGCGGCGGTCAGGGCGAGGCGGCGAGCGCCCCGTTCCACGAGGCGGCGGGCGACCTCGGCGCCGATGCCCCGGGTGCCGCCGGTGACCAGGTAGACCTTGGCCGGGTCGGCCGGGAACTCGGCGTGGGCCGCAACCCCCACCGGTTCCAGCACGGGCGCCAGCCGCTCGCCACTGCGGTGCCTGACCTCGGCGGTGGGCTCGTGGCCCGCCCATTCGGCGAGCAGTTGCCGGGCCAGTTCGGCGGGCCCGGCGTCGCTCTCGACGACGGTGGCGCGGACGGTGCGGTACTCCGCGCCGAGCAGCCGCACCACGCCCGCCATGCGGCGGCCGTCCGCGCCGCGGCGGTCGCGCACCGCGTGCACGATCCGCAGCCCGGTGCCGGGGCGGCGGACCAGCAGACGCTGCAGGGCGCCGAGTCGGGCCGTCCAGGGGCCGGGTTCGTGGACGGGACGGTCGAGTTCGCTCAGGTCGAGCCAGCCGGTGAGGTCGGGGTGCCGGTCGGCGAGGCCGTCCAGCAGGGCGATCGCGTCCCGCTCGCCGGTGAACCCGGCGTCGCCGTCGGCGGGCCCGCCCTCACGGACCAGGATCACCCGGTCGCGCCCGAAGGCCTCGGCGACCTGCCGGGCGGTCTCCCGGGAGCGGTCGGTGTAGAGGCAGACGATCCGTCCGGTCACCGGCTCGGGCCGGGGCTGCGCGGCGCTCCGCCAGCTCTTGGTGAAGAGCAGGGGCTGCCGCCCGTCGGGCTCCGGCACGGGTGGATCCTCCACGGTCGTCGCGGGCTCGGGCCAGTAGCGTCCGCGGGCGAACGGATAGCTGGGGGCGGCGGCCCAGCGGGGCCGGTCGCCGGTGTGCAGGCGGGACCAGTCGACCCGGCCGCCGGACGTCCAGTGCCGGGCGAGCGAGAGCAGGTCACGGTACGAGCCGTCGGCGGGGTGCGGTCCGGCGGGTGCGTCGGCCCCCGGGGTGCGGCCGCGGACGACCCCGCTGCTGTCGCCGTCGAGGAAGCGCAGCAGTTTCCCGCGCAGCTCGGCCGGGTCGGCGGCAACGACGGCGAGGCGTTCACGCAGCGGTTCGCGACCGGACTGCGCGGTGTGCGCGAGGTCGGCGAACGGCGGCAGCTCCGCACGGGTCAGGAACTCGGCCCAGCGGGCCGCGAGTTCGGTGAGGCGCTGCTCGTCCCGGGCGGACAGCACGAACAGCTGCGGGCCGGCCGGGCCGGCCGCCTCGGCGGGCGGATCCGGCAGGTACTCCTCGATCACCAGGTGGGCGTTGGCCCCGCCCGCGCCGAACGCGCTCAGTCCGGCCCGGCGCGGCACCGGGGCGCCGTCGGCGGTGTGGCGGACGGGCCACGGCGCGGCCTCGTGCTGGACGGTGAACGGGCTGCGCACCCAGTCGATGTCGGGGTTGAGCTGCTCGGCGTGCAGGGAGGGCACGAGCCTGCGGTGCCGCAGTTGCAGCAGCACCTTGGTGAGTCCGGCCAGCCCGGCGGCGGCCTCCAGGTGGCCGATGTTGGACTTGACCGAGCCGATCGGGCACGTCCCCGCCCCGACCCCGGCGAACGCGCGGGCCAGTCCGTTGATCTCCACGGGGTCACCGAGCGCGGTGCCGGTGCCGTGCGCCTCCAGGTAGCCGATGCTGCCGGCCTCGACGCCCGCGTCGCGCAGCGCCTCGGCCACCAACTCGCCCTGGGCGACGGGGTTCGGCACCATGTAGCCGCTGGTGCGGCCGCCGTGGTTGACGGCGGTGCCGCGGATCACGCCGTGGATCCGGTCGCCGTCGGCGAGGGCTTTGGCCAGCGGTTTCAGCAGTACCACGCCGACGCCCTCGCCGGGCGTGAAGCCGTCGCCGCCGGCGCCGAAGCTGCGGCAGCGGTGGTCGGTGGACGCCATGCGCAGCCGGTGCTGCTGGCGGAACTTGTGCGGGTGCGCGGACAGGTTGACGCCTCCGACCAGCGCGGCCTCGCACTCGCCCTGGCGAAGCGCGCGCACGGCCAGGTGAACGGCCGTCAGGGAGGCCGAGCACATGGTGTCGACGGTGAGGCTGGGGCCGTTCAGGTCCAGGAAGTACGAGACCCGGTTGGCGATTCCCGCGAGCGCTGATCCGGTGTCGGCGGCCGGGCCGGCGAGTGACTGCTCGACGCCGAGGAAGGGGTACTCGTTGTACATCGCGCCCGCGAACACGCCGACCCGTCCGCCGTGCTGCTCGCGCAGCCGGGCACGGGTGTAGCCGGCGTCCTCCAGCGTCTCCCAGGCGACCTCGAGGAAGAGTCGTTCCTGCGGGTCCATCAGGACCGCGTCGCGCGGGGAGATGGCGAAGAACAGCGGGTCGAACCTGTCGATGCCGTCCAGGAACGAGCCCCACATCAGGTCCACGGGCCAGCCCGGCCGGTGCCGGTCCGAGGGCAGCGGCCCGATCGCGTCGTAGCCCTGCTCCAGCAGCTGCCAGAACCGGTCCAGGTCCGCCGCCTTCGGGTAGCGGCCGGCCAGGCCGACGACGGCGATCGCCGTGTCCTCGGGCCGGTTCACGGCAGGTTCGCGCCGGCCGGCGGTGGCCTCGGTCCTGGCGGGCTGCCAGGGGCCGTCGGCGCGGGCGGCGAGTTCGGCGGCGATGCCGGCCAGGTCCTGGTGCTCGAAGAACAGGGTGCGGGAGACGGGCTCGGCGAAGTCCTCGGCGAGGCGGGCGTTCAGCAGCCCGACCACGTACGAGGTGAGGCCGTAGTGCTCCAACTGCACCTGGGGGTCGAGCCGTTCGACGGGGATGCCGGACGCCTCGGCGTAGACGTCGAGCACGTACCGCTGGACGGCGCCCGGTATCTCGGCGACGGGTGCGGGCGCGGCCGCTGTCGCCGGCGCTTCCCTGGTCGCGGGGCGCGCGGGCTTGGTCAGGCGGTACTCCTCCCCCGCGAACACCGTGCCCGGCAGCGGCACCCGGCGGCGGCCGGGCGACCACAGGGTGTGCCAGGCGACGGGTTCTCCCCGCAGCCACCCCGCGGCCGCGGCGTCGGCGTGCGCCGGGACCAGCTCGGCCACCGGACGGCAGGGGTTGGCCACCGCGTCCGCCAGCGACGGGGCGGTCCGCCCAGCGGCGAACTCACGCAGTGCGGCGCGGACTTCGGCGAGGTCGGAGGTCACCACGGCGAGACGGTGCGGCATGGGGACGCGGCCGTCCTGCAAGGTGAACGCCAGGTCGGCGAGAGCCGGCGACGCGCCGTTCTCCAGGTACGCGGCGAGCCTTTCGGCGGCGAGCCGCAGGCCGTCGGCGGAGCCGGCGGACAGCACCACCGCCTGCCGGCCGGGCGCGTACCCGTGGGCGGTGGCCGCGGGCCCGCCGTCGGCGGCGGCCGGTGCGGCCCGCAGCACCGCGTGGGCGTAGGCGCCGGAGGCGCCGACCGCGTTGACCACGGCGCGGCGGGGGGTCGCGGCCGACGGCCAGTCGACGAGCTGCTCGGGGACCCGCAGCGGCAGGTCGTCCCAGTCGACGAGGTCGCTGCGCCGCTTCGCGGTGAGCGTCGGGGCGATCCGGCCGTGCTCGAACTGCAGCAGGACCTTGAGCAGTTGGGACAGGCCCGAGGCGGACTCCAGGTGGCCGATGTTCGGCTTCACCGTCCCGGCCAGCACCGGGCTGCCCGCGAACACCGTGGCGAGCGCCTCGACTTCGGCGGCGTCGGCCATTCCCGCTCCGGCCACCGCGAGTTCGACGTAGTCGACCTGGGCGGGCGTGATACCGGCCCGTTCCAGGGCCGTGCCGAACGAGCCGGCCAGCGCCTGCGGGTTGGGCACGCCGAAGCGTCCGCCGCCGCCGGCATGTCCGATCCAGGTGGCCTCCAGCACGCCCCGGACCCGGTCGCCGTCCCGGTCGGCGGCCGCCACCGGGCGCAGCAGGACGGCGGCCACGCCTTCGCCGGGGCACCAGCCGGAGCTGTCGGCGGCGAAGGCCCGGACCGGCCCGCCCTCGGCGAGCAGTCCTGCCTCGGCGAGCAGGGCGAGGTGGTACGGGTGGGCGACCAGGTTGACCGCGCCGACCACGGCAGCGTCGCACTCGCCGCGCCGTATGGCCTCGGCGGCGAGATGGAGGGCTGTCAGGGAGGAGGAGCAGGCGGTGTCGACGGCGACACTCGGGCCGTCGAAGCCGAAGTGGTGCGAGATCCGGCCGGGTATGTCGCCGGCCAGGGCGGCGACCCGGGCGGCTGCGTCGGCGTCCCAGGTCTCCTTGCCGCTGTGCTGGTGGTCGTGCCACATGGCCGCCGTGAACACGCCGACCCGGGGCGCGGTGGCGCGCAGCGAATCAGTGGTGTGACCGGCGTCCTCCAGGCAGGTCCAGACGGTCTGCAGCAGCAGCCGTAGCTGCGGGTCGAGCGCGGCGGCCTCGACCGGGGCGACCCGGAAGTGCAGGCTGTCGAACCTGTCGATGTCGGTGAGGAAGCCGCCGTGCAGCCCGGCGGGCAGCCGGCCGTCCTCGGCGACGCCCCGCCCTGCGGGCAGCGGGCCGACGGCGCACTGACCGGTGCGCAGTTGCTCCCAGTACTGCCCCAGGTCCTCGGCGCCGGGGAAGCGACCGGCCATGCCGACCACCGCGACCTCGGGGGGCTTCACCTCCGCGCCGTCCGCGGCCCGCGCGGGCTGCTCTGGCTGCTCTGCCTGCTCTGGCTGCTCGGCCTGCCCGGCCCGCGCGGGCTGCTCGGCGAAGGGTGGCCGCAGTTCGGCGGTGCCGGTCCGGTCGACACCGCCGCCCATGAAGGAGTGCAGGAAGACGTGGCCGTCGTCGAGGGCGAACTGGTCGCGGATGTCGTCGAAGGTCAGCGTGCCGACAGGGCAGAGCCCGATGCCGCAGGCCGCCTGACCGGTCATCAGCAGTTGCCCGATGTATCCGGCCTCCAGCATCAGGAAGCGCTCGGCGACCTCCTGGTAGAGCGGGGCGATCCCGCGGGTCTGACCGATCAGGAAGATCCCGAACGCGGACCCGTCGAACACCGGCCGGTTGTAGTAGAAATGCACGGCGCGGTCGATCCGAGGTTCGGCGTTGACCAGTTCCAGCGCGTGCCCGCGCGGGTCGTAGTAGTAGATGCCGCCGGCCAGCCCGTCGACGGCGTCCGGCTTGACATGCACGTACGCCTGCACCGCATAGGTGTCCCCGGCCGACGGGTACAGGCGGCGGGTGCCGCCCTTGGCCGGGGCCTCGCGCAGCAGGCCGAGCAGCCGGGTGAGCGCCTCGGCCGGCAACGGGGTGTCCCGGTAGTCGCGGCGGCTGCCGCGCCAGTCGTAGTACGCGGGGTGGACCGTCGCTTCCGGGAGCGCGACGCGCTGTGCGCCGGGCGCGGGGCGGCGCAGGTTCCAGGAGGCGGCCTTGAACGCGTCCCGCTCCTGCGGCGAGAACATGTCCACGGCGGCGGGGCCCGTCTCCGGTTCCGGCACGGCGGGGGCGGCGGCCGGTTCGGGCTGGGCCTGAAGGCCGAGGCGCTCGGCGAGGATCCGGGCGATGCCGGCGGCGGTCGGCTCGGAGATCAGCGCCGAGACCGGCACCCGCTGCCGGTACTGCTGACGCAGCCCGGCCGAGACCTGGACCATGGTGAAGGAGGTCGCGCCCTGGTCCCAGAGGTCCCGCGCCTGGTCGACGGTGTCGACGCCGAGGTGGCGGGCGAACATGGCCGCGACCTCCTCGGCCAGCCCCGCCACGGCCGGGAGACCTGGTGCGGGGGCGGGCGGTGCCTCGACGAGGGCGGCTTCGGTGACCGGAGTCGACGGTGCCTCGGGTCCGGCGAGCGGTGCGGTGTCCAGCGGCCAGGGCAGCGCCCCGCGGTCCAGCTTGCCGTTGGCGGTGGCCGGGAAGGACGGCAGCAGCGCCACGAAGTTCGGCACCATGTACCCGGGCAGGGCCTCGGCGGTGTGCGCGCGCAGTTCGGCGGCGGTGACGGCCGGGGCTGCCGGGTCGGTGATGACGTACGCGACGAGTTTGGCGTCGTTGCCGGGCGGTTCGCTGTCGCGCAGCACGGCGACGGCCTCCTGCACGGCGGGGTGCGTGCGCAGGCGGTGCTCGACCTCGCCGAGTTCGACCCGGTGGCCGCGGATCTTCACCTGGCGGTCGCCGCGCCCGGCGATCTGCAGGTTGCCGTCGGGGAGCCAGAGCGCCCGGTCCCCGGTGCGGTACATCCGCTCGCCGGGGGTGCCGGCGAACGGGTCCGGCAGGAACAGCCGGGCCGTCAGTTCCGGCTGGTTGCAGAAGCCGACTGCCAGGCATTCCCCGCCGGTGTACAGGTCGCCCTCGACGCCGATCGGGCAGGGCTCGAGGCGTTCGTCGAGCACGTAGTGCCGGGTGTTGTCGATCGGCTTGCCGTAGGGGATGCTGCGCCACCCGGGGTCGACGCCGGTCACCCGGTAGATGTTGGACCAGACGGTGGTCTCGGTGGGCCCGCCCATGGCGATGGTCTCGGCGTTCGGGAACGCCTCGCGGATCGCACCGGGCAGGGACAGCGGGATGAAGTCGCCGGCCAGCGCGACGATCCGCAGGTGGCCGGCGGCGGGGTCGCCGGTGCCGGGGGTGAGCAGCGGGGTGAGCTGGTGCAGGGTGGTGGGTGCCGAGTTCCAGAGCGTGATCGGCTCGGAGAGCAGGACGTCGAGCAGCAGTTGCGGGTCGCGCTGCTGGGTCTCGTCGGCGAGGTAGACGCCCGCGCCGCCGCCGAGCAGGCCGAGCATGTCGAAGACGGAGAGGTCGAAGCTGAGCGAGGTGACGGCGAGTCCGATGTCGGACGGCCGCAGCTCGAAGGTGCGGTGGCAGAAGTTCAGCAGGTTGCGCACCGAGCGGTGGGCGACCTGGACGCCCTTGGGGGTGCCGGTGGAGCCGGAGGTGAAGATGACGTACGCGGTGTCGTCCCGGGTGCCGCGGGTCTCCGGGTCGTCCTCGCGGGCGGCGGGCCCGGTGATCGCCGGGTCGCTGTCGGTCTTCAGGGCGGTGACGTCGGCGGGCAGCGGCAGGGCCGGGGTGTCGGAGGTGGTCAGCACGGTGGTGGCCCGGGCGAGTTCGAGCATCGCGGTGACCCGGGCGCCGGGCAGCGCGGGGTCGATCGGCAGGTAGCCGGCGCCGGCCTTGAGGATGCCGTAGAGGGCGGCGACCATCTCGGGTGTGCGCCGGATCCGCACGCCGACCAGCTGCTGCGGGCCGACGCCCGCGGCGATCAGACGGTGGGCGATCCGGTTCGCGCGGCGGTTGAGTTCCCCGTAGGTCATGGTGCCGCCGCGCCAGCGCAGGGACACCGCTTCGGGAGCGCTGACGGCCTGGCGCTGGAACATCAGGTGCACGGGGCCGTCGTCGGGCACCGGGACGCCGGTGTCGTTCCAGGTGTACAGCACGGTGTGCCGTTCCTCCGCCGTGAGCCCGCCGCTGGGGTGTTCGGCCCAGGTGGCGTCGTCGGCGAGCAGCCGCAGGTCGTTCTCGAAGGCGGCGAACATCTGCTCGGCGAGGCCGGCCGGGAAGTCGGCGTCGACGATGTCCCAGCAGTAGCGCAGTTCGTCGCCCTCGGCGACGGCGACGCTGTCCAGGGCGCAGCCGGGGGTGCTGGTCAGCCATTCGCCCTGGTGGACGCCGTCCGGCAGCGGCCGGTCGGTGAGGTCGACGAGGGCGGTGTAGACCACGGGGTAGGCGGCGTCGCTGCCGCGGAGCACCTGGCGGCGCATCTCGCCGAGGCCGCCGGAGCCGCCCTCGGCGAGGTCGGCGTCGAGGACGCGGCGGTAGCGGGCCGCGGTGGCGGTGAGCGGGAGTTCGGCGGGCGCGGCGGTGACCCAGGTCATGAAGGAGTGCTCGCCGGGGCGGGCGGCTTCGGCGCTCTCCGGCCAGAGCACCACGGGCAGTGCGTAGGGCTGTTCGGTGCGGCTGGAGACGGCCCGGGTGAGTGCGGCGAGCAGCAGGTGGTCGGGGTGCAGGCCGTGCTCGGCGGCCCGGCGGACCAGCCGGCGGTAGCCGTCGATCCGGCCGGCCAGGCGGGTGCGGCCGCGGCCGGCGCGGGCGGGGCCGCCGGGCGGGGCGAGTTGCGGTCCGGCGGGCAGCTCGGCGAGCCGCTGACGCCAGTAGAGGGCCTGTTCGGCGGTGGGGCTCGCGGGGACCGGGTCGGATCCGGCCGGTACGGGCCGGGCGGCCGGGTCGGCGTACAGCCGCCACAGGTCGCGGAACAGGCGGTGGATGCTCAGGCCGTCGGCGACCAGCAGGTCGAAGGCGCAGTGCACGACGCTGGACCCGCCGTCGTCGCGGGTCACCCGCACGTCGAGCAGCGGCCAACTGCCGAGCGGGAAGGCCTGGTTGGTCATCTCCTCGCGGATCGCATCGCGCAGTGCGGGGTGCGCGGCCGGGTCGCCGGCCTGGATCACCGGAACGGACCACTGCTCGAGGCCGTGCTGACGGACTCTCACTCCGTCGGCGGCGAAAGCGGTGCGCAGTACGGCGTGGCCGTCGACCAGGCGGCGCAGCGCGTCGGCGAGTGCGTCGACGTCGAGTGCGTCGACCTCGAAGCTCTGGTAGCACTGGCAGCCCTCGGTGGGCCCGTCGCCGGGGACCGTGCGGGCGACCATGTACGCCTCCTGGAGGGCGCGGGGCGGCCGGGGGTCCAGGGCGGCTTCGGTACAGGCGGCGGTCAGGGCGTTGCCGAAGGCGGCGAAGGCGGTCTCGACGGCGCCGGGGGCGAACCGGGTGGGGTCGATGTCCCAGCGGTAGCGCAGTGCGCCGTCCTGCTCCCACATCTGGTGGTCGAGGGCGACGTCGGTGGTCTGGCTGACGCCGTACTCGATGGCCGCGCCGAAGCCGCCGGCGACGCCGGGCGGCGGGCCGACGTTGAGCAGGCTGGTGAAGACGACGGCGGGCGCGGGCGGGCCGGTGCGCTGTTCGCGCAGTGCCTCGATGCCGGAGACCAGGCCGTGCCGCAGGTGTTCGCCGAGGCGGGCGTGCACCGCGGCCGCCTGCTCGTCGAGGGTCTCGTCGGCCTCGCGTTCCAGGACCAGGACCGCGGTCGAGGTGAACGGGCCGACCGTGTGGGGGGTTTCTGTGGGCAGGTACGGGCGGCTGCTGGTGGTGACCACCAGGGCGGTGCGCTGCTGCGGGTGCCGGCGGTCCAGCGCCTCGGCGAACAGGGCGAGGACCAGGGCGGTCGGCGAGACCCCGAGCCGGACGGCCCGCGCGGTCAGAGCCTGCCACTGGGCGGCGGGCAGTACGGCGTCCAGCGGGCGGCGTTCGCGGCAGCCGCCGGCGGGGACGGGGGCCAGGACCGGGGCGACCAGGGCGGGCCCGGCCGGCAGCTCGGCCAGTTCGGCGGCCCAGTAGTCGCGATCCGCTCGGTGGGCGTCCGTGCCGCGTTCGGCGAGCAGAGCGGGCACCAGTTCGGCGACGGACGGTCCGGCGGCGGGCAGCGGCTGCTCGGGGCGGTGGTAGCGCTGGTGCCACTGCTGGAGCAGCACCGCGTAGCCGTGGCCGTCGGTGATCAGGGTGTCCAGGCTCAGGTGGACGATGTCGGGGCCGGTTGCGGTGCGGGTGACCTCGATGGCGAACAGCGGCCATTCGCCGGGCCGGTAGCAGCGGTGCGAGAGGCGGGCGCGGACGGTGTCGCGGTCCTCGGCGCCGCCGGGTGGGTGCACGGGCAGCTGCCAGTCGTCGGCTGCCGGCCGGATGTGCTGGCGCCCGTCGTCGTCGACGACCGCGCGGAGCATGCCGTGCTGGTCGATCAGGTCCTGCCAGGCCTGCCGCAGCCGGTCGGGGTCGAGGTCGGGGACGGCGAACTCGCGGTACAGGTGGCAGCCGACCGCCTCACCGCCCAGGTCGCTGCACTTGGCGACCAGGTAGGACTGCTGCAGGTCGGTGACCGGGAACGGCTCCCGCTCGTCGGCGCGGACCTCGGCGGCGGGGCGCGGGGCGGTCTCGGCAGCGGGTCGCGGGGCGGTCTCGGCGGCCGTTCGCGGGGCGGTCTCGGCGGTCTTCGCCGCCACCCTCGCGACGAGTTCGTCGAGGGTGGCGGCGGCGAGCCAGGCCGGTGGCAGGTCGAGGCCGAACTCGCGCCGTACGCCCGCCCACAGCCGGGTCAGCGCCAGCGAGGTGAGGCCCCAGTCGGCCAGTCCGCCCGGCGGCAGTGGTTGCGCTCCGTCCGGGCGCACCTCGGCCAGGATCCGGTGCAGGGTCCGGACAGCCGTCATCCCTGTCTCGTTGCTCGTTTCCACGTGAGTCCCGTCTCAGCGCGGGGCGGCCTGGCCGCCGGGGTGCTCGCGCAGGAAGCCCAGCGCGAGTTCGCCCAGTCGGCCGCCCAACTTGAAGAGTGAGATGTGATCGCCGGTGGGCTCGACGCTGAGCGTCGCGTTGGGCAGCCGCCGGGCCACCTCGGCCGATCCGAGCGGATTGGCCGTGCTGTCGTCCTCGCTGGTGACCACCAGCGTGGGGTGGTCGACGCCGACCAGCAGCGGGTTGACGTCGATGTCGGTGATCGCGCCGTTCAACCGGCAGTAGCGGTAGAAGAGTTCGGCGGTGGCGAAGGGGTAGAGCACCAGGTGGGCCAGGTCCGGCGGGGTGCCGCCGAGCATGGTGCCGAGGAACACCGCGTGCACGGCGGCGGCGGTGTCGCGGTCCTCCGCGGCCATGGCCATCAGCGCCTGGATGTTGCGGTGGTGGTCCAGCTTCGGTGAGTCCGGGCCGAGTTCGTACGCGCCGTGCCAGAGGCTGAGCGAGTGGATCCGCTCCGGGCTGCGGCGGGCCGCGGCGAGCGCGATCACGCTGCCGCCACAGAACCCCAGCAGGTGGGCGGTGCGGATGCCGAGGTGGTCCATGACCGCGAAGACGTCCTCGGCCTGCGCCTCCGTGTCCCAGGCGAGTGCGTCGAAGTCGGGTTCGTCGGCGAAGAGGCCGCGGGTCTCCCAGGTGACGACCCGGTATTCGCCGCCGAGCAGTTCCAGCCAGCTGTGGCACAGTTCGGCCGGCATTCCGCAGGCGGAGGCGATCAGGACCGCGGGCGCGGCCGGGTCGCCGGCCGTGTAGACGGGTATCCGGGCGCCGTCGGGTGCGACGGCGTCGGAGGCGGTGCGGAACCTGTCGAAGGAGGCGGCGGCCACCCGGTCGGCGATCCCGGTGATCTCGGCCGGGTCCTTCGGGAGGTCGTCCAGCTCGGGCCGGCCGAGGGCCGGCCCGAGCCGTTCGCCGATGATCTGTTCGAAGACGCCGCTCTCACCGTCCGGGGCGGCCGGCCCGACGGCCAGCGGGACGCCGAGCCGCTCGGCCAGCGCGACCAGCAGCTGGGCGCGCGGGCCGGCGGGAGCGGCCACCCGGGCGGGCGGGTCGAGACGCGGGGCCAGTGCCCGCAGGCCGTGCACCGCCTCGGCGAGTGCGGCCGCGGCGGCCCGGGCCTGGTGCTCGGTCATCGGCTCGAACGCCTTCCGGTCGGTGTCGGTCGGTGTCAGCGGGTGGTGAACGGGTGGCCGAGGGTGGTCCGCGTGGCCATCCGGTTGTGGTCGTACCGGTTCTCGCCGCCGACCAGGACGGCGCCGTAGCGCTCCAGCGAGACGGTGCCGCCGTACTCCTCGATCTGCTCGGTGTCGGGGTAGACCCGCACCGAGGTCGGCACGTACCGGCCGGCGAAGCCCAGGCGCATCTCGTCGGTCTTGCCGCTGTGCGGCCAGGAGGCGTGCATCAGGGTCGACCAGAACATGATCGCCTCGCCGGGGCGCATCACCATCGACACCGCCTGCGACTCGTCGGGCTTGAAGTCGGGGTCGACCTGCAGCTCGCGGTAGTCGTAGCCGAAGAAGCCGCGGCGGATGCCGCCCTTGTCCACCTGGTTGATGGCGTCCGGGGTGTAGTGCATCTTCTTGGTCTCGTCGTAGTTCATCCGGGTGTGGGTGCCGGGGATGAACTGCAGGCAGCCGTTGTCCTCGTTCGCCTCGGTGAACGCCGTCCACACGGTGATGGTGCCGCCGAAGTCCTTGTGCTCGTCGGGCCACAGGATCTGCGGCTCGCCCGAGGCGTTGGCGAAGGTGTCGGCCTGGTGCCAGTCGGTGCCCTCGTCACCCGGGTACTTCGGGAAGAACTCGCTGCGCCAGCACAGCACGTCGGGCCCGAGCACGCTCGCCACCCGGCCGACGATCTCCGGCCGGCAGATGTGGTCCGCGAGGAACTGCGAGTCCAGGTGCCGGTCGTAGTTGGAGATGTTGGTGTTGCCGGACTGCGCCGCCTCGTCCTGGTAGACCGCGTTGCTGCGGTCCATGAGCCTCAGCCGCTCGACCCGCCAGCGGCGCTGCATCTCCTCGATCTCGTACACCTTGAACGGGCCGAAGTAGCCGCGCTCGTGGAAGCTGGCACGCTCCTCGGGCGTCAGCGTGAAACCGCCGGTCACCTCGGGCACGGTGGTGCTCCTCTCTTCATTCACTTCGGGTCCTGCGCGTCCACGCAGGCGGACAGGTGGCGGACGGTCGCCGCGTCGAGTTCCGCGCCGGTCAGCGACAGCTTCCAGCGACGGTTGACGGAGGCGATCACCCGCATGAACGCCAGCGAGGTGGCGCCGTGCTCGAACAGGTCGTCGTCGAGGCCGATGCCCGGCCGGTCCAGCACCTCGGTGACGATCGCGTCGACCTGGGCTTGCGTGGGCGTCAGTTCCGCGCCGCCGCCCGCCCGGCCGGCCGGGGCCTGCCGGTGTCGCAGGGTGGGCAGGGCCGAGCGGTCGACCTTGCCCTGCGCGGTGGTCGGCACCTCGGTGATCAGCCGGTACGCGGAGGGCCGCATGTGCTCGGGCAGCGTGTTCGAGGCCCGGGAGGACACCTCGGCGACCAGCCGGCCGAGCGCCTCGTCGTCGATCTCGGCGCCGGCCGGCGGCACCAGGTAGGCCGTCAGGCGGACGTCGCCCTCGCCGTGGTCCTGCGGGACGACGATCGCCGAGGCCAGCCGCGGGTCGTCGGCGAGCAGCGCCTCGATCTCGCCGGGCTCGATCCGGAAACCGCGGATCTTGATCTGGTCGTCGGCCCGGCCGGCGTACAGGTACTCGCCGTCGGCGGTGCGCACCGCGCGGTCGCCCGAGCGGTACAGGCGCACGGCGTCCGCGCCGGAGCCGACGGTGCGGAAGCGCTCGGCGGTCAGCTCGGGGCGGCGGTGGTAGCCGCGGGCCACGCCGGTACCGCCGACGTACAGCTCACCGGGAGTGCCGTCGGCGACCGGGCTGCCGTCCTCGGCGAGCAGGTGCAGGGTGACCTCGGGCAACGGGCGGCCGATCGGGCTGACACCGGGCTCGTCGAGGTCGGCCCGGGTGATCGCACGGGCCGTCACATGGACGGTGGTCTCGGTGATGCCGTACATGTTGACCAGGGCGGGCCGGTCGTCGCCGTAGCGGGCGAACCAGGGCTCCAGCAGCTTCACGTCCAGGCGCTCACCGCCGAACACCACCAGGCGCAGCGCGGGCAGCGTCGCGGTGGAGGCGCCCACCAGGCGGCGGAAGGCGGACGGGGTCTGGTTGAGCACCGTGACGCCCTCGTCCGCGAGCAGCTTGTGCAGCAGCTCCGGGGAGCGGACGGTCTCGGTGCCGGCCACCACCAGGCGGCCGCCGTGCAGCAGCGCGCCCCACAGCTCCCAGACCGAGAAGTCGAAGCTGATCGAGTGGAACAGCGTCCACACGTCGTCGGCTCGGTAGCCGACCAGGTCGGCGGTCTGCTCGAAGAGCCGGGTCACGTTGCGGTGTTCGACCAGAACGCCCTTGGGAACGCCGGTCGACCCGGAGGTGTAGATGACGTATGCGAGGTCGCTCTCCCGGGACTCCTCGACCGTGGCGAGCGCGGCCGGTGCGGCCGGTGCCTCGGTGTCGCGGTCGAGCCAGACCACCGGGGCCTCGCAGTGGGTGAGGCGCTCGGCGACCCGGGACACCGAGACCACGGCGGACACCTGGCTGTCGTCGAGCAGGAAGGCGACCCGGTCGGCGGGGTAGGCCGGGTCGACGGGCACGTACGCGGCCCCCGCCTTGAGGATGCCGAGCAGGCCGACCACCAGGTCGGCACTGCGGTCGACGCACAGGCCGATGAGCCGGTCGGGGCCGGCGCCGCCCGCCCGCAGCCGGGCGGCCACCGCGTCGGCCTCGGCGTTCAGTTCGCGATAGGTGAGGGCGCGGTCCGCCCCGCTCACCGCCACGCGGTCCGGCGTCCTGGCGGCCTGGACTTCGAAGAGTTGGTGCAGCGTCTTGCCGGAAACCATGGCGGATCTCCCATCCGGTACGGGTTCGCGGGGCGGGCGGCCGAAAGCCCGCGGGGACGGTCAGTCCTGGGCGGCGGCGATCTTGGTGGCGTACATGCCCCAGTGCTGCGGGGTCAGGGCCAGGTCCTGCAAGCTGCCCTGGACGAACATCCGCTCCCAGCCACCGCCGCCCTTCTCCTCCGGGATCCACTGCTTGGTGAACACCTCGCGCGCGGCCGGCATGGTGCGCGCCCGAAGGCCCATCAGGTTGTAGTAGGAGGTCAGCTTCCGCAGGTGGATGAACCAGTGGATCCGGTCGGACAGGCCGAACGCCTCCTCGTAGAGGAAGATGGTCGCCTCGCCGCCGAGCGAGGCGTTCCAGCTCTCGGTCAGCGCGCGGGCGAACTCCCGTCCCTCGGCCCGGAACTCGTACTTCAGCTCGCCGGTGCGGTGCATGATGATGCCGGAGTTCGCGGAGTGCAGCAGCTCATCGGGCTTCTGCGAGGTCTGGTGCTCCGCGGTCGGCACCACGAAGCGGTCCAGGCCACCGTCGTCGACCACCGAGGACAGCTCGGTGTCGGCCGTGCCGTACATGCCGAAGCTCTGCGGGATCAGCACCGTCTCCTTCAGGCCGCCGTCCAGGAACATCCGGTCCCAGGAACCTCCGCCGCGCTCCTCCGGGATGCGGTTGCGGAACATCACCTCGCGCCAGCCCTCGTCCTGGGAGCCCATCCGGACGAGGGTCTCGTACGCCTCCAGGGAGCGCATGTGCAGAAGCCAGTGCAGGGTGTCCTTGGTCCCGAAGGTCTCCTCGTAGACGAAGGTGGTCGCCACGCCGACGTACTGGGTGTTCAGGTACTCGGACAGCTCACGGGCGAACTGCCTGCCCTCCGAGCGGAATTCGGCCCGCAGCTGCCCGACGCGCTCGACCACGACACCGGCGTTCGCCGAGTGCAGGATATCCGTGACCGGAATGGACGTCTGCTGCTGCGCGACCGGGGTGGAAAATTCGGAATCGGCCTTCTCGGTCATGAAAGGACTCCTTGGCGAATGGTTCGAATTTCTTCTTCCCGCAGCACAATTAGGTCATTTATCCGGAGAACTGCGCAGCTCACTATTGAGCAGGCCGGCGATTTATCGGCCCAGTGAGGAGAAACGGTCTCGGAGGACCTGGGCCGCGCCGGCCATCAATGCCTCGGCGACGGCGTCGACGTGGCGGTTGCGCCAGTCGGCGAGCGCGGTCCCGGCGGCGAAGCGGTTGAACGCACCGATCGCCGGGCCGGTGTGGATCTGGTAGTTGACGCGCTCGGCCGGGTCGCCGCGCATCGCCATCCGGGTGCTGTGCACGAAGTACCAGCGGAACACCAGCGCCATCCGGTGCCTGGGGTCCCGCTCGGCCCGCTCGACCTCCTGCGGGCGGCCGACCCGCAGGTAGTACTCGCGGGTCTCCTTCCAGACCTGCTCGAGGTCGCGGCGGAACCAGCCCTCCTCGATCGTCCGCCGCAGCTTGGCGTCGATCGACTCCAGGCCGTCGTACTGCCGGTACACCTGGTACAGCTTGTTGGCGCGTGCCGCGAACAGCGTGCCGCGCCCCAGCACCTGCACCCGCGCGCCGATCTCGAACATGTCACCGGCCGGCGCGTACCCGGTGTCCTGGACGTCGGCCTGCGCCAGCAGGTCCTTCACCGTGTCGGACGTCCCGGCCTGCGGGGTGCACTGGTTGACCGATCCGGTGACCACGAAGTCCGCGCCCAGCACGAACGCCGCCGCCAGGCCCTCCGGCGCGCCGAGGCCGCCCGCCGCGCCGATCCGGATGCCGTCGGGGTAGCCGCGCTCGGCCACGATCGAGTCCCGCAGGCCCGTCATCGCGGGCATCAGGGTGTACGCCACCGCGGCGTCCGTGTGCCCACCCGAGTCGGCCTCCGCGCACACCTCCCCCGCCAGCGGCAGCGCGCGGCCCGCCTCGGCCTCCGCGGCGCTCAGCAGCCCGTCGTCGAGCAGCGACCGCACCAGCGCCTCCGGCGCGGGCTCCATGAACGCCGTCGCCACCTCCGGCCGGGACACCTTGGCCAGCAGCCGGTTCGGCGCCACGGCCCGGCCCGCGCCGTCCCGGTGCGCCCGGCTCAGCCGGTACAGCACCAGAGCCCGGGTCGGCCGGGTGAAGCCCGACGCCTCGACGAACCGCACCCCGTGCCGCAGGAACAGCCGCACGGTGGACTCCTCCAGCTCCGGGTCGTGCAGCGCGTGCAGCAGGTTCATCCCGAAGCTGCCGTCCGGGCCCAGCTCGCCGCGGAGCGTGGCGATCGCCGCCTCGATCCGCTCGGTGCGCAGTCCGCCGGTCCCGAAGTACCCGAGCAGCCCCGCCCGCGCCATCCTGGCCACCAGTTCGGTGGAGGCGATGCCCTTGTACATCGACCCGGCCAGGTACGCGTAGCGCACCCCGTAGTCGGCCCGGAACGCGGCCGAGCCCAGCCGTTCCGGGGTCAGTGCGGTCATACCGTCGGCCGAACGCCCGGCCCCAGGAGCCGCCGGGCCCGCGACCGCGCCGGACCGGGACGGAGAAGGGTAAGGGGAAGGGGAAGGGGAAGGGGAAGCGGAAGCGGAAGGCGCCAGACCGGCGGCCGGTGCCGAGGCGGGCACGGCAGACGCCAGGCCGACGGCCGCAACCGAACCAGACACGGCGGGTGCCGCCCGCCCGGCGGCGGATGCCCCGTCAGGTACCTCTCCGGCCTCTCCGGCCTCCGCGGGCCCCGGGGCGCTGCCCGCGGCGGCCTGCGGTTCCGGCGCCGGCCCGTTCGCCGTGTCCTTGACCGCCGCTTCCTTGACCGCCGCTTCCTTCACCGCCGCTTCCTTCACCGCCGCGTCCCACAGCCCCGTCAGCACCCGGCCGGGGCCCTGTTCGGCGACCTGGTGGACGCCCTGCGCCAACAGGTGGCGCATGCTCTCGGACCAGCGGACCGCGCTGTGCACCTGGGCGGCCAGCAGCCGGCGGACCTCGCCGGGGCGGTAGGGCCGGGCGGTGACGTTGGCGATCACCGGGATACGGGGGTCGCGCAACTCGAAGCCGTCCAGGAAGGCGGCGAACTCGCGGGCGGCGTCGGCCATGTGACGGGAGTGGAAGGCGGCGCTGACCCGCAGCGGGACGCAGCGGCCCGCGCCCGCGGCGGTGACGGCCCCGGCGGCGCGGCGCAGCGACTCGACGGGGCCGGAGAGCACCACCTGTTCGGCGGAGTTGAGGTTGGCCAGGTCGACGTCGTCAACGCCGGCCTCGGCGAGCAGACCGGCGATCCGGGCGACGCCGGGACCGACCACGGCGGTCATCGCGCCGCCGGTGGCCCGGCCCATCAGTTCGCCGCGGCGGGCCACCAGGGCGAGTCCGGTCTCGAAGTCGAAGGCGTCGGCGGCGAGCAGCGCGTTGTACTCGCCGAGGCTGTGTCCGGCGAGGTAGTCGGGGGCGGGTTCGCGGGCCGCGTACGCGCGCCGGGTCAGCTCGTTGACGACGAACAGCGCGGGCTGCAGGTAGCGGGTGTCGGTGAGCCGCCCGCCGGAGTCGTCGAGGCAGAGCTCGCGCACCGAGAAGCCGAGGATCCGGTCGGCGGCGGCCATCGCCTCCGGGTAGCGGTCGAACAGGTCACGGCCCATGCCGCGGCGCTGCGCGCCCTGGCCGGGAAAGAGCCACGCGGTCCGCCGCATCACGAGCCGCCCTCCCACGGGAAGCGCTGCCGTTCGGCGAAGTCGGCGATCCGGCGGCCGACGCCGTCGGAGGACATCAGCCGGGCGAACTCGTCGATCGCGGTGCGCTCGACCTCCGGCGTGATGATCCACATCTTGGCGAAGTACCGCTTCAGGTCGCCGACCGTGGCGCCCTCCACCTTCATGACCCGGTAGGCGAGTTTGCGCAGCGCCGGCTGGAGCGGGTCGGCCAGCTGGTCGGCCAGGCCGGACAGCAGTGCCTGATCGGCCGTCACCGGCAAAGTGCTCAGGCTCATCGCGTACGCCTTCTGGAAGCCGGTGCGCCGGATCAGGAACGGGGCGACGCTGCACGGCAGCAGGCCCCACAGCGCCTCGGGCAGGCTGAACGTGGTGCGGGGCGTGGCGAGCACGAAGTCGCTGGCGGCGACCAGGCCGACGCCGCCGCCGGCCACCCGGCCGTCGACGGTGGCGACCACCACCCGGGGGGTGAGGGTGAGGCGTTTCAACAGGCCGAGGAACTCGGCGCCGCCCTGCGCCGCCCGCTCCCGGTCGGGGCGGCCCTCGGCGGCCGCCCCGAGCAGGTCCATGCCGGTGCAGAACACGCCGTCGCCGCCGGTCAGCACCACCACCCGGCAGTCCGGGTCGGCCTCGGCCGTGTCGAGCGCCGCGTGCAGTTCCCGGATCATCGCGGTGTCGATGCTGTTCTGCGCGTCCGGGCGGTCGAGGGTGACGGTGAGGACGCCCGGCACTGCGGAGAGCCGGATCGTGCGGTGCCCCGTGCTCAGGTCCATCTGCTCAGCTCCATCGATAGCGCCGGTGGAAGTTCTCGATCCGGTCCAGCACCAGCAGTTCCCTGCCGTGCAGCGCCGGGTCGTAGACGTCCGCGTACCGCGACACGTCGAGGACCGCGTCCTGCACGCCGGGGGCCCCCTCGGCGGTGTGCTTCGCCAGCCGGTCGTAGTCGGCGACGGCGAGCCGATGCCGGGCGTCCAGGCGCTCGGCGGTCCGGTACTGGGCGAGCACGGCCGGCGCCCCGGTGCCGACCACGCCGCTGTAGAACTCCGAGGCGCAGCCCGACCCGTAGGAGAACAGGCCGACCCGGCGCGGCTCGCGGAAGTCGCCGTGCTCGATGAGCGAGAGCAGGGCGACGAACAGGCCGGCCGCGTAGGTGTTGCCGATCCGGGCCGGGTTGACCAGGGAGGCGGCCATCCGGGTCCGGAAGTCGGCCTCGATGGCGTCCGGGGACATCCGCTTGACCCGGCGCATCAGGTGCCGATGGGCGCCCTTGACCATTCCGCCGAACGGGGTGTGGAAGGCCAGGTGGTCGAAGGAGTCGACGATGTCGGCCCCCGCGACCGTGTCCCGGTAGTCGGCGAAGGAGCGCTCCAGGCACTCCAGGTAGGCCAGCAGCGAGAGGTCGGAGTCGCCGGCCGCCAGGTCGGGGCGCGGCCGGCAGGTGTCCATCACCTCGTAGCTGTAGAGGCCGGCCGCGCCGGGGTCGAGGTCGAGGACCTCGGGTTCCGGGCCGAGCAGCAGGGCGGCCGCGCCGGCGCCGTGGGACGGCTCCCAGTACGGCATGCCGACCACCGAGCCACCCGCGTCGGCGGCGATCACCAGCGCACGGGCCCGCGGGCGGGGGCTGCCCGCCAGCAGGCCGAGCGCGGTGCGCAGTGCCGCGGTGCCGCCGTAGCAGGCGTGCTTGACCTCGAAGGAGCGGCAGCGCCTGCCGAGGCCGAGGTAGTGGTGCACGTAGGTGCTGATCGGTTTGCCGAAGTCCAGACCGGACTCGGTGCCGACGATCACCGCTTCGATGCTGTCGCGCTGCTCCCCGGTGAGCCGGTCGAGGATCGGCCTGGCCGCGTTCACGGCGTTGGTGACCGGGTCCTCGCACGGCAGGTTGACCGACTTCTGCACCATCATCAGGTTGTCGAAGCGGCCCAGGTCCAGTCCGCGTGCGTGGAACAGCTCCCTGACGTCCAGGGCGGCCCGCCCGACATAGGCGTTGGCCGCCTCAACTCCGACGGCCATGCAGCGGCGCCCAGAGGGTGTCGGTCATCGTGCCGTCGAGCACGGTGCGGTGCCAGCCGCCGCCGCCCTTGCTGTCGGCGACGACCTGGGAGGCCATCAGGCGGCGCAGCTCCGGGTCGCTCTCCTGGAGGGCCATCAGCTCGTGGTAGGCGTCCGGGGAGGCGAGGTGGATCAGCAGGTGCAGGCGGTCCTGCTGGCCCCACATCTCCTCGTAGAGGAAGGCGGTGGCCCGGCCGACCATCGCCTCGGAGACGTGTCCGGCCCAGTCGAACCAGAATTTGCGGGCCTCCTCGCGCAGCGCGTACCGGACCTGGAGGCGGCGGTGCACGGTGAGCGGGGTGTTCACGGAGTGCAGCAACTGCTCGGGAGCGAGCCGGGACTGGTAGCGGGCCGGCGGCTGGAAGGTGTCCAGCGGGTGGTCGTCGTCCTCGTCGTGATGGCTCAGGCCGTGCTGCGGGCAGATGATCGTCTCGGTCATCGAGCCCTCGACGAACATCCGCTCCCAGTTGCCGCCGCCCTTGGTGGGCAGCCGGTCGTCGGCGGACACCTCGGCCCACTTCTGCGAGTGGTCGACCATGTCGAGCATCCGCCGGTAGTCGCTGGGTTCCTTCAGGTGCAGCAGCCAGTGCAGCCGGCTCTGCGTCCCGAACAGCTCCTCGAAGGCGAAAATCGAGACGTAGCCGACCTGGGCGTTGTTGATCAGGTCGACCAGATCCGCCGAGAAGGACATGCCCTCCTCGCGGAACTCGTTCTTCAGCTGCCCGACCCGATGGATCAGGAATCCCGCGTCGGCAGAATTCAGCAGTTTGTCCAGCGGCACCGTGGTCTGGTGGAACGCCGGCCTGATCCTGGATTGCGTGCTGGAATTCACTGCGGCCGTCACGTTGTCCGCCTCCTTTTCCACGGAAATTAATCCATGTCTCCTACAACACACTTCGGATCACATTAGGAGCGAGCAGCGCATTCTTGCTGCTCAATTCTGCGCAGGGTCGGCGGGCACCGAGGCGCGGTCCGACCAGGCGGCGAGTTCGACGGCCCGCAGGTGCTCGTCGGAGCTGTGCTCGACCTTCGCCATGGTCCAGCGCAGGGCGGGCGCGGCCATCATCGAGGTGACCACGGCGACGAGCACGACGATCGAGTACATCGCCGGGCTGAGCACGCCGAGCCGCAGGCCGATGGTCGCCACCACCACCTCGACCGCGCCACGGGCGTTCAGGCCGGAGCCCAGCGCCAGGCCCTCCCAGTGCGTCAGGCGGCCGATCCGGGCGCCCAGGTAGGCGCCGGCGAACTTGCCGCCGACAGCGAGCAGCAGCACCACCGCGGCGGCGGCGAGCGTCCGGGGGTCGCCCAGCACCGTCAGGTCCATCTTCAGGCCCGCCCCGGCCAGGAAGATCGGGGCGAACACCGAGAGCGTGACGGTCCGCAGCGAGGCCAGCCGCACCGCGGTCTCCCGGGACGGCGAGCTGAGCAGGCAGCCGACCGCGAACGCGCCGAGCGCCGACTCCAGGCCCAGCGACTGGCTGCCGGCCGCGGCGGCCAGGATCGCCACCACGGTGATGGCGATCACCGGCCCGGAGCCCTCGGCCTTCTCGGCCCGCCCCAGCGCCCCGCGCAGCAGCGGCCGGGCGGCGATCACCACCGCCAGGAACAGCAGCAGGCTCCCGAAGCTGGAGACGATGTGACCGGCCGTCAGGACGCCCACCGTCATCGTGGAGACCAGCGACAGCAGTATCCAGGCGACCACGTCCCCGCCGGCCGCCGCGGCCAGCGTCAACTGGCCGATGTCGCGATGCAGCATGCCCAGGTCGGTCAGTGTCTTGGCGATCACCGGGATCGCGCTGACGCCCATCACCACGCCGATCAGCAGCGCGAACGAGGAGCGGTCGGCGTGCGGGCCGAGCAGCCGGCCGGGCAGCAGCAGACCGGTGGCGACGCCCAGGCCGAGCGGCAGCAACAGCGCCGCGGTGCTGATCGAGACCACGGTACGGGGGCGGCGGCGCAGCATCCGCAGGTCCAGGTGTGCGCTGGACACCCCGATGAACAGCAGTACGCCGAATAGACTGACCGCGTCCAGCAGTTGGGTCTGAGACGGGTCGGCCGGCCACATCCAGGCGAACGCCGCCGGCGAGAGGTGTCCGAGCACCGTCGGACCGAGCAGCACTCCGCTGAGCAGTTCACCCACCACGCCCGGCAGGCCCACCCGGCGGGCCAGTTGGCCCATGCCGGAGCCGACAAGCAGCAGGGCCGCCAGTTGCATCAGGAACAGCAGGGTCTGATGCTCGCTCATGTTCGACCTTCTCCCGTGGGGCGGGTCTTCCAAGCCCCAAGGGTTGGCATCGCGAGGATGCCCAGCTACTCAGAATTGAGCATCGGCCTGCAGCCTGCCCTCGATGTAGTCGCCGAGCCGCTGGACGTCGACGGCCAGCGAGCCCTGCACCATGCCGACCAGCCCGGTCTCCCGGAAGCGCTTGAGGAACAGCCCGACCCGGGAGCGGGTGGTGCCGACCATCTCGGCGAGCTCCTCCTGGGTGATCCGGGGCGGGATCACCACCAGTCGGCCGCGGCGCTTGCCTATCTGCTGGGAGAGCAGCAGCAGTCGGGCCGCCAGTCGGCGCTCGCACTCCAACGTCACCATGTCGACGATGATCTTCTGCTGTTCGATCACCCGCTCACCGAGGTGGCGCACGTACTCCGGCAGCAGCCCCTCCTCGGCGAGCACCGAGAGGAACCGGTCGCACGGGATCTGCCGCAGCGTCGCCGGTTCCAGCGCGACCGCCGTGTCGGAGCGCTCGCTTGCGAGCAGCCCCAGTTCGCCCAGGACGTCGCCCGCCCCGGAGATGGAGAGCAGACATCGCTTGCCGCTACCGGTGATCATCAGCGTTTTGACCTGGCCGGTCTCGATCACATATATGTGCCGGTCCTGGCCACCTTCCATGTACACGTGTGCCAGCCGGGGCACCGTCAGGGTCGGGGTGTCGTGCAGCCGCGTGGCGCACAGCGCGCGCAGCTTGGTGCGGAAGCGGGCCGAGTCGGGGTCTGCCGGCTCGGCGGCACGCCGCACGGGGACCGCGGTGGTGGTCGAACGGGTTCGGTGGTGCTCCAGTGTTGCCCTCATCTTCAACCTCGAATCGCCTAGAAGACGGCACGGACGCGTCGTCCCGGCCGGGCAGCCCTGCCCGGCGGACGCGGCCCAACGGTGTCTGAGATCGCCACGATGTGGCGGAAAAGCGAGGTGCGGGTGGCAAGCATAGGAAAAGATCCGGCCGACACCAATGCCCTCGCCACCATTGGACGCAGGCGTGCCGAAGCGGCCGTGGCAGCACCCGGCCGACTTCGCGCGATGCTCAATCCAGCGCAGAAATGCCCGGTTCGGCCGGTCTAGGTTCGAGGGCGCTCGGGCGTATCCGCCGAAGCGAGCCGACCTGCCAAGGAACGGAGATGCCCCGTGAATGACCGGTCATCACAGCCCGGCGCACCGTCCGGTTCCGAGGACCCGAAGGTCCTGCCGACCGGGCCTCGGGTCGACCCCTACGCGCTGTACTCCGACATGCGTGCCGAGGGCGTCGTCCACACCATCCGCGAACCCAACGGCCTCCACCGCCGGCTCGTGCTGCGCTACGCCGAGGCCCGCGACGTGATGAACGACTCACGCTTCGCCAAGGACCCGGGCCTGGCCTGGGACCAGCTCCGCGACGCCGGCTACGTCAAGGGCGAGCGTGACAACCGCGCCGACTACCTCTACCACCTGGTCAACACCGACCCGCCGGACCACACCCGGCTGCGCAAGCTGATCAGCAAGGCGTTCACCAACCGCCGGATGGAGGCGATGCGCCCGCGCGTGCGGGAGATCGCCGAGCAGCTGCTCGACGGCCTCGCCGGACAGCAGACCGTCGACCTGATCGAGAACTACGCGCACCCGCTGGCCACCACCGTCATCTGCGAGATCCTCGGTGTGCCGAACGCCGACCGGGAGAACTTCCGGATCTGGGCCACCGCCATGCTCACCGCCCCGGACGCGGTGGTCGACGGCGCGCTCACCCCGCAGGAGGGCTACGCGGCGATGCAGTCCTTCTTCACCGAACTGCTGGCCCGCCGCCGCGAGGAACTCAAGGACCTCGCGGAGTCCGACGTGGACACCAGCGACCAGCAGCCCGATGTGATCACCGGCCTGATCGTCGCCCGCGACGAGGGCAACCGGCTCACCGAGATCGAGGTGGTCTCCACCGCGATGCTGCTGCTCAGCGCCGGCCAGGAGCCGACCGTCAACCTGATCGCCAACGGCACCCTGTCACTGTTCGACAACCCGGAGCAGTTCGCCCTGCTGCGGGCCAAGCCCGACCTGGTCACCTCGGCCGTGGAGGAGTTCCTCCGCTACGACCCGCCGGTGGAGCTGTCCACCATGCGGGTCTCCACCGAGGACGTCGAGGTGGCCGGCACCGTGATCCCGGCCGGCAGCGTGGTCACCGTCTCCATCGCCTCGACCAGCCGCGACGAGCGGCAGTTCGACAACCCCGACCAGCTGGACATCACCCGCACCGACAATCCGCACCTGGCTTTCGGCTTCGGCCTGCACCACTGCCTCGGCGCCCCGCTCGCCCGGCTGGAGGGTCAGGAGGCGATCGCGGCACTGATCGACCGCTACCCGAACATCTCGCTTTCCGGCACCCGGGACGATCTGCGCTGGCGCCCCACCCGGATCATGCGCGGCCTGGTCGAGCTGCAGGTCGAGTTGGGCCCGCGGGCCTGACCCGCACCGGATGACAGAGCCAGGGCTTCGGTCCGCCGCGCGCGAGGCCCATGTATGGACCGCGCGCGTGCCCGACTCGGACCGCGACACCGCGGTCCGGGCGGGGCTGGCGCTGCTCGCGCCCGCCGAGCACGACCGGCTGGCCCGCTTCCGCTTCGCCCGGGACCGCGCCCAGTACGCGGTGGGGCACGCCCTGCTGCGCACCGCGCTGACCTGGTGTCACCCCGACATCCCGCCGCGGCAATGGGAGTTCCGCACCACCTGGCACGGCCGTCCGGAACTCGCCGGCCGCACCGCGGAGACCGGGCTGAGGTTCAACCTCTCCCACACCCCCGGTGCGGCCGTCTGCGTGGTGACCCGCGGGACCGACTGCGGCATCGACGTCGAGGAGAGCGCTGCGCACCGCACCCTCCGACTGCCCAAAGTGCTCGCCCCCGCCGAGGCCGCCGCGCTCGCCAGGCTGCCCGCCGACGGGCAGGCCGACGCCCTCCTTCGGTACTGGACCCTGAAGGAGGCCTACACCAAGGCCCTCGGCCTCGGCCTCGCCCACCCGTTCAGCCGCTGCGACTTCGGCGCGCTGCCCGACACCGGGACGATCACGATGGCCGCCGACGCCATGGGCCAGTGGCAGTTTCACCAGTGGCGGCCGGGCTCCCGCCACATCGCCGCACTCGCCCTGCGCCGCGGCGGGGGCGCCGGGCTGGTGGTGGTCCACCACGGCGACGCCCCCGCCGGCTCCCCTCAGACCGTCGCCACGTAGCGCGCCAGCCGGGTCTCGTGCACCGTCAGCTGGGCCGAACCGCTGTGCACCAGCAGCCCGTCGTCGGAGAACCGCTTCAGGAAGAACCCGACCCGGGAACGCGTGGTCCCCACCATTTCCGAGAGTTCCTCGTGCGTGATCCGCCGTTCCATCCTCAGCTCGGGCCCCTGCCGCCGGCCGACCTTGCGAGCGAGATCGAGCAGTGTCACCGCGAGCCGCTGCTCGCAGTTCATGGTCACCATGTTGGCGATCAACTGCTGCTGCCCGGACAGTTGTTCGATCAAGTGCAGGGCGAACTCCTCGGCGTTCTCCAGATCCTGCAGAACCGCCGCCACATGCGCCGCGGACAGTTTCCGCAGGACGCTCCGCTTCATCGCCGTCGCGGTCTCCGCACGCATTCCCTGCAGAATTCCCAGCTCACCGAAGAACTCCCCCTCCACGCATATGGAGAGCAGACATCGCTTTCCGTCCGGAGAGCCCGAAACAATCTTGACCTGACCCTCCTCGACCAGGTAGAGGCTGTTGTCCGACTGCCCGCTGGAATACACGTTCTCGCCGCGCACCAGCCGCATCACCGGTGCCGATCTCCCGCTCCCCACCATTCTTTCCCGCAGAGTCTCCCATAACGACATGGAAGTGGAGACGAACATATACTTCCCCCCTTGCATACGATTGCCTCGCACATTGATCAAGCTGGGTTCCGGCCAATAATGAATCGAAAACCCGTTCCATAGTTGCCCTCCGCGCCCCGGCCAAAACCTCGCCGCAGGCTCCTGCCACCCGCC